>NZ_JAJNQM010000063.1:0-20900 GCF_022227785.1 Ectothiorhodospira lacustris
TCCCACGGTAATCCCATTGACCTTCTGGGGGATGCGGATGATGGTCGTTTCGATGCGGCCCTCAAGGCCTGCCTGGATGATGAAGGCGTGGACGGCACCATCGTCATGCTCACCCCCCAGGCCATGACCGATCCCCTGGGCGTGGCAAAGACCATCACCCCGATGGCCCGCAAGGCACGGAAACCGGTACTGGCCTGCTGGATGGGAGACAAGCAGGTTCGCGCCGCCCGGGAACACTTCACCCGGGAACGGCTACCCCACTTCACTACCCCGGAAGCCTCGGTGGAGGCCTTTGCCTATCTGGCCGCCCACAAGCGTAACCAGCGCCTGCTGCTGCAGGTGCCCGGCCCGCTCTCCGACCGCACCCGCACCGACGTGCAGGGTGCCCGGCTCATCATCGAAAGCGCCCTGTCCGAAGGCCGCAAGGTCCTGAGCACCATGGAATCCAAGGCGATATTGTCCGCCTTTCGCATTCCGGTCACCCAGACCATGCGCGCCAACACCGCCAGTGAGGCCCTGGTGGCCGCCGGCACGGTGGGCTATCCCGTGGCCATGAAGATCGACTCCCCGGACATCACCCACAAATCCGACGTGCAGGGGGTACGGCTGAACATCGCCAGCGCCGAATCCGTGCGCAGCGCCTTCCAGACCATGATCGAGGACACCCGGCGCCTGCGCCCCGACGCCCGCATCAACGGCGTCACCATCGAGCGCATGCACAAGAGCACCTATGGTCGAGAACTGATGGTGGGTGTACTTCGGGACCCGGTGTTCGGCCCGGTGATCAGCTTCGGCGCCGGCGGGACTTCCGTGGAAGTCATCAAGGACCGGGCCGTGGCCCTGCCGCCCCTGAACGAGGTCATCATCGAGGGCATGATCGCCCGCACCAAGGTGGCCAAGCTGCTCAAGGAATTCCGCAACATGCCGGCGGTAGACGACGAAGCCCTGGAACAGGTGCTGCTGCGGGTTTCGGAGATGGTCTGTGAACTACCGGAAATCCAGGACATGGACATCAACCCCCTGATCGCCGATGAGCGGGGACTGGCTGCGGTGGATGCCCGCCTCTCCGTGGACTATCCCCCGTCGATGCCGGACCGCTATGCCCACATGGCCATCCACCCCTACCCTGCCCATTTGGTGAACCAGTGGCAACTGCCGGACGGTGTCAACCTGACCATTCGCCCGATCCGACCGGAGGATGCCAAGATCGAGCAGGAGTTCGTGCGCAACCTTTCACCGGAGGCGCGCTATTTCCGCTTCATGCAGGCGGTGCATGAACTCACCCCCCACATGCTGGTGCGCTTCACCCAGATCGACTATGACCGGGAGATGGCCCTGATCGCCGTACGTGAGCAGCCGGACGGCTCGGAACTGCAGATCGCCGTGGCCCGTTACACCGCCAACCCGGACCAGCAGAGCTGCGAGTTCGGCCTGGTGGTGGCGGACGAATGGCAGGGCCGGGGCATCGGGTCGCACCTGATGAACGAACTCATGGACGTCGCCCGCTCCCGGGGCCTGCGCACCATGGAAGGGGAGGTGCTGTCCCAGAACACCAACATGATCGCCCTCATGCACCGGCTGGGCTTCACCTCCCGCAATAGCCACGAGGATGACGGCATCAAGGTGGTGAGCAAGCGGCTCTGAACCTCATCAAGCGCCGTCAGCTGCCGAACAGGACCGCATAGAACAGCGGCACCGCCAACAGGGTCAGCAGAGATGCCAGGGCCAGGCCGAACATGATGGCGATGGCCATGGGGGCCCAGAACGGACCGGACAGGGCCAGGGGAATCATGCCCAGCACCGTGGTCAGGGCCGCCAGCATCACCGGGCGGACGCGGCTCACCGCCGCCTCCACCAGGGCTTGGCGCGTATCCTCCGCCCGCTCCATCTCCAGATCGATCTGCTCCACCATCACGATGGCGTTCTTGATGATCATGCCTGACAGGCTCATCACCCCCAGCAGCGCCATGAAGCCGAAGGGCTGCTGCAGCAACAGCAGGCCCGCGCTGACGCCCACCACCCCCAAAGGCACGGTCAGCAGGATGATCAGGGAACGGCGGTAGCTGTTGAACTGGGCCATGAGCACCAACGCCATCAGCCCCAGCACCACCGGCACCGGCTGCAGGACGCCCCGCTGGGCCTCGGCAGACTTGGCCGCCTCCCCGTCCCAGGCCAAGCGATAGCCCACCGGCAGCGGCAGATCCTCCACCGCACGGGCCAGATCCCGCACCACCTCATGGGCAGTGGCGCCGGGCACCAGATCCATCTGCAGGGTCAGCGCCCGTTCCCGGTCCAGGCGCCAGATCACGGCGTCTTCCCAAACCACGGAAATATCGGCCACCTGCAGCAGGGGCACCGGCCGGTTTCCCTGTTCGGGCCAGATCACCATGGTCTCCACCCGGGTGGGATCGGTGCGCTCCTCCAGGGGAAAACGCCAGACAATCGGGATGCGCTTGTCATCTTCCAGATACACGCCGATGGTCTGGCCGGCAAAGGCCGTGGCCAGGGCCTCGGCCACGGCGGCACTGGTGATATTGGCTCGGCGGGCGCGTTCCTGGTCCACCTGGACCTGGATCTGCGGTGTCTTGTCCCGCCAGTTAGGGTACACATGGGCCACCCTGGTATCGGCACGCAGCCGTGTTGCGGCCTCCTCCGCCAGTTCCCGCAGCACCACCCGGTCAGGCCCCAGGATGCGCAGCATCACCGGATAGCGCACCGGGTCGCCCAACTGCATGGGCCGCACCCGGGGTTCGGCATCGGGAAAGCCCTCGCGCATGAAGCTCAGGGTCCGGGCCATCATCGGCTCCAGGTCCCTGACCTCATGGAGATTGACCAGAATCTGACCAAACGCGGGATTGGGACTTTCGGGCAACATGGGCAGATAGAAACGGGGCGTCCCCTCGCCGATGAAGGCCGTCACCGTGTCCACCTCCTCGTGTGAACCCAGCCAGTCCTCAATGGCCGCCATGTCGGCGGCGGTGTGGGTGATGCGACTGCCCTCCGGCAACCAGTAGTCCACCATGAACTGCGCCCGCTGCGCCGGCGGGAAAAAAATCTGAGGCACCAGCATGAAACCCAGCACCGCCACGATCAGCAGACCCACGAAGGTGGCCATAGCCGTGCGCCGCCAGACGAGCAGCTTGTCAAGCAGCCGGCGAAAGCCCCTATACAGACGTCCCCCATAGGGGTCCTGACCTTCCCCGCCGGAGCGGACCTTCATCCAGCGATGGCACATCACCGGCGTGACCGTGATGGCCAGCACCCAGCTCAGCAACAGACTGAAGCCCACCACCCAGAACAGGGAGCGGGTGAACTCACCGGTGGCCGTATTAGTCAGGGCAATGGGTGAGAAGGCCAGCACCGCGACCAGAGTGGCCGAAAGCAGCGGCAAGGCCGTCTCGGCCACCGCCTCCCGCGCCGCCTCCAACCGGTCCAGACCCCGCTGCATCTTCACATAGGTGAGTTCCGCCACCACGATGGCGTTGTCCACCATCATGCCCAGTACGATCACCAGCGCCCCCAGAGAAACCCGGTGCAGATCGATACCGGCGATCCACATGGCGATAAAAGTGGCCAGGATGGTGAACGGCACCCCGGAACCCACGATCAGCCCGGTGCGCAACCCCAGGGAAATCAGTAGCACAGCGATGACGATCGCCACCGCCATAGCCAGATTGACCATGAATTCGTTGATGGCCGTGCGCACCTCCCGGGGCTGGTCGGCGATGATGCCGAAAGCCATGCCCACCGGCAGGGTACGGGTGATCGCCTCCAGGCGCTCGTTCACCAGGCGTCCCAGATCCACCACGTTCACCCCCGACGTGGGCACGATGCCGATGGCCAGGGCCGGGGTCCCGTCATAGCGCAGCAGGGCCTCCGGCGGGTCGGCAAAGCCCCGGCGCACCTCGGCAAAATCCCGCAGATAGACCAGATTGCCGGTAACCGGACTGCGAATGGCCAGGTCCCGGATCTGGTCCAGAGACTCGAATACTCCGCTGGCAAAGATACGCACCTGCCGAGGCCCCAGTTCCACAAACCCCGCCGGGGCCACCACGTTCTGACGGTTCAGGGCCTGCACCACCAGATGGGGGGTCAGCCCCATCTCGGCGATCTTGTCCCGGGAGGTCTCCACGAACACCCGCTCCCCCTGGGCACCGAAGATCTCCACCTTGGCCACCCCGGGTACCCGCAGCAGCTCCCGACGCACGGTATCGGTGATGCGGTCCAGGTCATCGTAGCCGTACCCTTCCCCCGTGAGCGACAGCAGCATGGCGAAAACATCCCCGTACTCGTCATCCACGAAGGGGCCGACGACACCCTCCGGCAAGGCCAGGGCCGCCTCACTGACCTTGTGGCGCAGTTCATCCCAGATCTGGCGCAGCTGCTCGGCCCCGTGCCGCTCCTGGATATCGACGAAGATCACCGAGACCCCGTCCCGACTGTAGGACTCCACCTGATCCAGTACCCCCATCTGCTGGATCTTGAGCTCGATGCGCTCGGTCACCTCCTGCTCCACCCGCACTGCCCGGGCGCCAGGATATTCGGTGTAGACCACGGCGGTACGCACCGTGAACTCCGGGTCTTCCAGCTGCCCCAGCTGGGTGTAGGCGATCATGCCGACCAGCACCAGCAACACCACCACGAAGCCCACGAAACGGCCATTGCGAATGGACCAGACGGCGGCATTCATCGGCGCGCGCCCCGGATATCATCCTCGGTCAGCAACCGCACCCACTGGCCCTCTTCCAGATGTTGCACCCCGGCCACCACCACCCGCTGCCCGACCTGCAGGTCCCCCTTGATGCGCATGCCTTCGCGCTCCAGGGGACCCAGGCTCACCGGGACCCGGTGTACCCGCTCATCCGCCTCATCCAGACGCCAGACATGGTGTTCGCCCTGGTGCTCCAGCACCGCCGTCAGGGGCACCAGGAAATGATCGGCGATGCGCCCTTCCGGCAGGCCTGCGCGAAAATCCACTCGAGCGGTCATGCCCGGCAGGATCTGCCGGTCCGGGTTAGCCACGGCGATACGCACCGGGTAGGTCTGGGTGTCCTCATCCACATCCACCCCGATGGCCTTCAGGCGTCCGGGATAGTCGCGGTCCAGAGCGGCAAAATGCACATCTACCGACGTCAGGCGTTCCCGATGCACCACCAGGGTCTCCGGCATACCCACCCGAAGCTCGATCACATCCAGGCGATCCAGCACAAAGACCACCCGCTGGGGACTGACCTGCTCGAAAGGCTCAATGGCACGCACCGCCACATGGGCATTGAAGGGCGACCGCAGCACGGTGTCCTCCAGGGCCGCCCGGGCCGTTGCCAGTCCTTCGGTCAGCGCATCCCGCTGCCCCCGGGCCTGGCGAAAACCGGCCTGGAGACGATCAAAATCGGCGCGACTGATGGTACCGTCGGCCACCAGAGTCCGACCCCGCTCAAAATTGGCCCGGGCCTCGGCCAGTTGCCCCTCGGCCGCCGCCAGCTGTCCCTCCAACTCACGCACCTTGAGCCGATAATCCCGGTCATCCAGGCGCGCCAGCTCGGTGCCGGCGAGGACATAATCCCCTAGATCCGCCCGCACCGAGACCACCTGGCCGGACACCCGGAAGGCCAGGCCGGTTCGTTCCGCCGCCTCGGCCCGGGCGCTGAAACTACGCGCCGCCAGTCCCGTCGGACTTTCCAGGGCAACCGCCATCACCGGACGCGCCCGGGGTTCCGGCTCCGGTTCGGGCGGGCCGCCGCAGGCACTGAGCAGGCAGACAGCAAGCAGGGAAGACACGAAAGGAAACCAGGGCCGGTTGGGAGCAAGAGGAGGCATCCGTTCTTTCCTTTGGCAGATCGACATGGAGGTCAAACCGGGATATGGGGCCAGAATAACAGGGATGGCAGGCGCTTCGAGACGGCTACAAAATCGAATTGACAGGAAAGGCCTGATTTGGGCGTTATCAATGACACGGCCGGGGCCGATACATTAGTATGCACTTATGAATGACTCAGGCTCCTGGACACTCTGGCTGCTCGTACCCATGGCGTTGGTTGCAGGTATCGGCATCACCCTCTGGGCCACCACCCCGGAGCTATCCCTGCCCGAGCGTTCCATCATCGTGCATGTGCAGAACCGCACCGACGAGACCATCCCCACGGTGGAAATCGGTTACGCCAACGTCGATACCGAGCAGCACACCACCCTCCTGCAGTTACGGGCCGGAGAGACCCGCACCATCACCCTCAATCATGAACCGGGCCTGGGCTACAACATCGAGGCCCACCTGGCTGACGGCAGGGTGCTGGATATCTGTGGCGGCCGGCATCCCGAAAGCCGCGTGATGCGGGAAGTGATCACTCGGGATTCCATCCTCTCGGGCATCGGCCAACCCTGATCGCCGAATCAGGTTTCGGAGCGAAGATTCACCAGGATTCGCCCCCAGGTCCTACCCGCCAGCATGCGGCGGCTGAACTCGGGCAGCTGCGACAGGACAATCTCCTCACTCAAGATGGAATCCAGATGAGGAATCGCCCAGTCACTGCCCAGCCGCTCCCACAGGGGACCTCGCATGGGCAGGGGACAGTTGGCGGACGTCACCCCCAGCAGTGACACGCCCCGCAGGATGAAGGGCATGACCGTGGTGCGCAGATCCGCGCCACCGGCCAGCCCCACCACCACGATATTGCCCCAGTCATCCACGGTGCGAGCCAACCAGCCCAGGACTTCACCACCCAGCACGTCCACGGCGCCCGCCCAGCGGGCCGTCTCCAGCGGGCGAAAACCCATGGACACACCATGCCGGTCCAGCACCTCCGACGCCCCCAACGACCTGAGCCAGGGGGCCATCTCCGGCTTCCCGGTGAGGGCCACCACCTCGTAGCCCTGGGCGGCCAGCAGGCTGATCGTCAGGGCGCCGACCCCGCCGCTGGCGCCGGTGACCAGGATCGGACCCATTTCAGGGCGCTGATGGTTTTCCTGAAAACGCTTGAAAATCAGGGCGGTGGTTAGCCCCGCCGTGCCCAGGATCATGGCCTGACGGCAATCCATTCCGGCAGGCAGGGGCACCACCCAGTCGGCGGGCACCCGGATGCGACCGGCGAACCCCCCGTGGTGATACTCCCCCAGGCCCGCCCCGGTGACCAGTACCGGATCACCGGGCTTGAAGCGGGTATCCGAAGAAGCGATTACTTCACCGGCCGCATCGACGCCGCCCACAATGGGAGAACGACGCAGCACCCGACCGCTGCCGGTAATACCCAGGGCGTCCTTGTAGTTGAGCGAGGAATAATGAACCGCCACCTCCACGTCCCCGGGCATGAGATCGGCCTCATCCATACGGATGAAATCGATGCGCTCAGGCCCTTGAGCCTGGTCACGTATCAGCAGGGCCGGGAAGGTGGCGTCCATGAGACCTCAGAAGTTGTAGCGCATGGCAGCAGCCAGGATGTGGACGTGGCCGCGGGTGGTGCCGGAGATATCAATACTGGTATCCAGCGGGAAGGGGGGAGGCGAAGCTCCCTCCGGCGCCTCATAGAACACTCGATTCAACTCCAGAGACCCCTTGCTGATGTCGATATAGGTATAGGCCAGATCGAAGCCCCAGTGGGGTCCTTGCTGGTAACTGGCGCCGAGGGAGAACCAGGTCCGGTCACCGTCCGGGGTCCGGGTGGTGCGGAAACCGTCCTGGGTCGGGGTACGGTCATACTGCAGTCCTCCGCGCAGGGTCCAGCGATCATCCAGACGGTATTCGGCACCGATGGACAGCGCCCAGGTGTCCTTGTAGTTCTGCGGAGTCGTGTTATCCGGATCACCGTTATCAAACTTTACCCGGATCTCGTCGAAGTTGGACCACTTGAACCAGCTGTACTGGCCCACCAGCGTCCAGCGCTCATTCAACCGATGCATCATCCCCAGGGTCACGATGTCCGGAAGGCACAGGGCGGCTTCTCCACCGATACTGCTCACATCCCCTCCAAGAGGCGGAGTGATGCGTGCCTTGCCGTCCAGCGTATGCTTGATGCCCTGACGATAGTGAATGCCCAGGCGCGTATCCTGGGTGGGCTGGAACATCACCCCCAGATTGAAACCATAATCCCAGCTGTCCGCTTCCAGGCTGACCTCCCCGTCCGTTTCCGGGGAAGGCACGCCAACAGGACTGGGCAAGGCATTCTTCAACGTGGCATCCGCATACTGGATGTCCAGGCCGAAACCCACGGAAAACCGCTCATTGACCTGGTAGGCAATGGAAGGCTGGAAGTTGATGACCTTCAGCTCCGTCTCCGTGGAATCATAGCGGGCAAAAAAGTCCTTGTCGTAGGTATTGGCCAGACCGAATGGCGCGGTGATGCCGAAGCCGTACCAGAGTTGATCATTGAACGGCCTGGCATAGAAGAAGTTCGGTACCGGGGTGGGATCGTAGGGGTTGCCGCCGTTGCCTCCGACGTAGGGACCGGCATATCCAGGCGCTAGCCCGGGAATACCCGGCGTCTCTGCCGTCGAGCCACTATTTCTCACATCCGCCTTCGGCACCAGCAGATGCGCCGCAACCTGGACCTCCGGCCCCGACAGATACGTCATGCCCGCCGGATTGAAGAAGATGGTACTGGCATCGGAGGCGATGGCGGCATCCCCGGCAAAGGCCCGCCCCAAGCCACTGACACTCTGCTCCTGAATATAGAACCCGGCCGCCTTGACCGGCTCGGACCACATGGCGCCACCCGCCAACGCCAGTGAAACGGCCGCCCCCAGTGAAAGGCCGTTACGAATACGAACTGCCTGCATCGTCATCCCCTGCATCCCCTATTTTTAATGTCGTCTTTGTAGTGTCGTCGATATTATTAAACCGGCAATTAAACAAGCATGACCATTTTCAACTTTAAACGATTGAAATCAATGGCTTGAGATTTTAAGTCAAAGACTTTTGATTGCCGGGTTAATACGTTCTGAAAAGCCCCCTACCACCACTCCCGTCCCTTGCTAACACACCTGCTTTCGCCATCACTCCTGCCCTTTGTCGTCACCCATGCCCCTTGCCGTCACTCCCGCCCCCTTGACGTCACTCCCGCGAAAGCGGGAGCCCAGAACTGTCAATCCATGACTGGATTCCCGCTTTCGCGGGAATGACAAACTCAGTACATCACTTTGGTGAAAAACTCAGTGCATCACTTTGGTGAAAAACTCAATACATCGCTTTGAGGAAGTCCTCTCCCCCCCTTACCGTCAATCGCTTCAATCGCACCGCCGAATCATTCCAATCGCAGCCGCAGATCGCTCCAGCACAGGTCTCAGCGATTGCTGTGCGCCTCGTACATCTGCTCGATCTCCCGCTGGAACTGGGCCATGATCAGGTTGCGCTTCATCTTCATGGTGGGCGTGAGCAACCCGCCATCCACTTCCCATGGCTCCAGAGAGGCGGTCAGACGCCGCACCTGGGCATAGCCGTGGAACTCCTTGAGCTGAACGCCCACCCGCTCCAGCAAGGCCTTTTCCACCTTGCGGCTGCGCAGGGCCTCGGCATCCCGAGGGTCCACCTCCAGCGTCTTGGCCAGTTTCTCCCATTCTTCGGGGTTGAGCACCACCAGGGCGCTCAGATAGGCCTTACCCTCCCCCAGCACCAGGGCCTGTTCGAACACCGGGTCCAGGGTGATGGCCATTTCCATGTCGGCGGGCGGCACCTTTTCCCCATTGCCCAGCACCAGAATTTCCTTGATGCGGCCGATGATGAAGATATGGCCCTGCTCGTCGAACCGGGCCTTGTCGCCGCTGTGCAGCCAGCCATCGGCATCAATGGTCTCCCGGGTGGCCTCCTCGTTATTCCAATACCCCTGCATCACCGAAGGACCACGCACCAGCAGCTCGTCATCGGCGCCGATCTTCACCTCCACTCCGGGCAAGGGCGCGCCCACACTGGCGGGGAGATTGTCATCGGGGCGGTTCACGCTCACCACGGGGCTGGACTCGGTCATGCCGAAGCCATGGAAGACCGGCAGCCCCAGGCCGATGAAGAAACGAGCAATGGGCGGCGGCAGCGGCGCACCACCACAGACCGCATAGCGCAGGCGGCCGCCCAGGCGAGAAGTGACCTTGTCGGCCACGATCTTCTTCAGGATCGGCCAGAGCAGCAGACCGGGATGCCAGCCGGCACGCCCCTGCTGATGTTCGAACCGCCGCCAGCCGATATTCACCGTGGTCAGGAACAGCTTGCGGGCCAAGGGCGACTTTTCCTCCAACCCGGCGTTGATGCGCCCGTAGATGCGTTCATAGATACGCGGCACCGAGATCATCACCGTGGGACGCAAGGTGAGCAGATCCTCCCCCAGCCCCTGAATAGAGCGGGCGTAGGCCACCTGGGCGCCCACCATCATGGGCATGTAGCAACCGGCAGTACGCTCCAGGGTGTGGGAGAGCGGCAGAAAGGAGAGGAACAGGTCATCCGCGCCCATGGGCGCGCACTGCTGGGAGGCGTAGGCGTTGGAGAGGATATTGTGATGAGAAAGCATCACACCCTTGGAACGTCCGGTGGTGCCGGAGGTATAGACAATAGTAGCCAGGCCGTGAGGGTCCGCCTCGTGGGTGATCAGTTCCCCTTCCAGTCCCCGGGTCCAGTCATCCAGGGAAACCAGGCGCTCTTCTTCGGGGAAATCCCCCTTGGGAACAGCCTCCACCGAGACGATGCGCTGTACCGTCTCCAGACGATTCCGCACCTCCTGCAGCCGCCGCCACTGGGCCTTGCCCCCCAGGAGCAGCATCCGGGCACCGGCGTCCTGAAGGATATAGGCGATATTATCGGGCCGGTCGTCGGTATAGAGCGGGATGGTAATCAACCCCAGCCCCATGGAAGCCTGATCGAAGACGACCCATTCCCGGCAGTTGCGCAGCATGACCGCAACCCGGTCGCCGGGCTTGAACCCCTCCTTGAGCAGTGCCGCCTGCCAACGGGCCACCTCTTTGGCCACTTCGTCCCAGGTTCGGGTTTGCCAGCTGGCAGAAACCGTGTCGTACTGACGATAGGCCACCGCTCCTGGTGTTCTCTTGACTCGCTCCCTGAACAGTCCCGCCAGGCTGCCCGCGGTCTCCGGCGAAACGACGTCTTTGGGCTCGTGCATGTCTACTCCTCTTGCAGGGGTCTGACGCCCCATCTCATTCAGCGCTCACAGGCGCATCGCCGGGCCGGCCCCGGAGGAGCAGTGTCCCGGATCTTTTGGGGGTGAATATAACGTGATTAAAGCCCCGCAGCCCAGCTACCGGATTAAAATTCCATGACAGGGCGCACAGCTGTTACGGATTTACCGTTCCATCACCTCAGAGCAACCGGGCCATCCACAGCCGTGCACGCAAGCCCCAGCCGGTGGTGAACCCTCGCTCCCGGAACCGGATATTGCCGTCGGCATCCAGCACAAAGCTGGCCGGTACGGCCCCCACGCCGAAACGGGCCGCCAGGGCACCGTCTTCGTCGGCGATCACCGCCTGAGCATAACCATGCTCCGCCATATAAGCTGCCAGCGCTTGGGCATCCCCGGACTGCATGGCCACGGTCAGTACCGGCCATGCCTGGCTGATCGTCTCAATACTGCCCTGCTCCAGACGACAGATCCCGCACCAGGTAGCCCAGAAATGCACCAGTACCGGCGCCCCCCGGTAATCGGCCAGGCTCACCGGGGTTCCGTCCAGTAGCCGGGCCTGAAAGTCGGGTGCCTCGCCACTGATCATGTCCCGCTGCAGCCAGGCCTTCAAGGCCAGGAAGATCAGCAGCACAACCAGCAGTTCGACGGCCGGCCGCCACCAGCGGCGCCCCTTGGCGGGAGACAACTGCGGCTTACTCATATGGGCAACCTATTGTTTTTGATTAACAACATTAAGAGACACCGCCACGGATTCAGCAGACAACGCCACTGAACGGGCATAATATCTTCCGGTCCAAACACAATGACCGTAAACAAACACACCCGATTTCCGCACCCGAGGGGCGCTTCGGGCCTCCAGTCGGGCCAGGATCGATTAAGATCAATTAAGGTAGCACCCTGCATGCCCAAGGGGATTCAAGATTCATGACCGCAGTCACCGCACAACCCCTCCACCGCTTCCAGGTCCCTGAAACCGCCTGGGTGGAGAGTCACATGCCCCGCTTCACCAGCGCCGAGCGCGACGCAGTGATCGAGCGGATCAAGACCCTACTCAAGGAACGGGATGCCGTGCTGGTCGCCCATTACTATGTCCATGAAGACCTGCAGCGGATCGCCGAAGAGACCGGCGGCTGCGTCTCCGACTCCCTGGACATGGCCCGCTTCGGCCAGGAACACCCGGCCTCCACCCTGGTGGTGGCGGGGGTACGCTTCATGGGCGAGACCGCCAAGATCCTCAGCCCCGAAAAGACCGTGCTCATGCCCACCCTGGAAGCGGAATGCTCCCTGGACCTGGGCTGCCCGGCGGATGAGTTCGAGGTCTTCTGCGACGCCCACCCCGACCGCACCGTGGTGGTCTACTCCAACACCTCCGCCCGGGTAAAGGCCCGCGCCGACTACGTGGTCACCTCCAGCATCGCCGTGAAGCTGGTGGAACACCTCAAGGTTCAGGGCAAGAAGATCCTGTGGGCACCGGACCGCCACCTGGGGCACTACATCCGTGAAACCACCGGTGCCGACATGGTGCTGTGGGACACCGCCTGCGTGGTCCACGACGAATTCCGTACCCGCGGCCTGGATGACCTCAAAAAGGCCCACCCGGAAGCCGCCGTGCTGGTCCATCCGGAATCCCCCGCCGGCGTCATCGCCCAGGCAGATGCGGTGGGCTCCACCTCCCAACTGATCAAGGCGGCCCGGGAACTGCCCCACCCCACCCTGATCGTCGCCACCGACAGCGGCATCTTCTACAAGATGCGCCAGGCGGCCCCGCACAAAACCTTCATCGAAGCCCCTACCGGCGGCCATAGTGCCACCTGTCGCAGCTGCGCCCATTGCCCCTGGATGGCCATGAACGGCCTGCACAACCTGCTCCAAGTGCTGGAAGAAGGGGGCAACGAAGTGCAAGTGGACGAGTCCGTGCGCGAGGGCGCCCTGCGCTCCACCCAACGCATGCTGGACTTTGCCAAGCAACTGCAGACACCCGTCCTGGGACGCGGGGACGCCTAGGCGCCCTCTCCCACCAGCGGCCCGCGCCATGACACCTCCGGCAGCGCATCAACCGGCCATCCCCATGGGAGTGTTCAGGAAACTGGTGGCCACGCTGACGCCGGAGGAACTCGCCCGCCTGCCCCCGGACAAGCTGCCCGAAAACATCCCCCTGGATCTGGTGGAAGACGCCCCGCTCTACTCCAGGCGCACCTTGGAAAGCCTCATTCTGGCGGCCAACGCCTATCATCTGGGACGTCGGCTGGACCTCCAGGACCGCTATGGCGACGAAGTGATGGCCGCACTGGACAAGTCCAAGGTGACGGGCAACACCGCCAACGTGAAGATATTCCACTACAAACTGGAAGACCTGGAACGCCTCCATAGCCAATGGCGGGCGGACGAGGAACCAATCATTCTGGAGCGACTAGGCAACGGTATCCGCACGCTGAACGCCCTGCTGCTGGACGTAAGGGCGGAAAACAGCGATACCAGCATGGCCGCCCAGCTGCTGCGGACCCGGACCGTCGACGCTGAACACACCGAAACGATCCAGCAGGCGATCACCGAACTCCGCACCCATAGCGAACGCATCGAAGGCCTGCTCGGTCGTTACTTTCGCCTGCGGCTGGACATCGTTCGGCATGAAATGCACGGCAAGCTCCAGCAGATCAGCCGCCTGGATCAGCAAGCCGAGGTACTCAGGGAACAGATCGAACACCTGCGCACGGAACTGGAACAGACCCAGACCCTGTGGCGCCGTACGCTCAAGAAAAACCAGACCAATCATCAGGCGGACCACCTGCAGTCCCGCATCAGCGCCCTGGTGGCGGAGCAACGCGCCCGCGAGGTGAGCATTTCGGAAAACCAGCTGACCCTGTGGCTGGACGCCCTGGTGGACGCCGCGCTGCACCCGAAAACCCGCCAGGCCATGTCCGGCCATCAGTCCGACGCCCGCGTGGCCCTTTACGCCCTGCTCAACCGCTACTGTCAGCAGCAGGAGGCCTCCGCCATGCAGATCGCCCGCAACCCGTTCCTGCAGGTCGACCCGGCCCAGGCGATCCGCTTCATGCTCCTGTCGGAGCAGTTCATCCTCGATTACTTCAGCAAGAAACGAAACGAGACCACCGCCTGGATCAGCGACGTGGCCCAGGTACGCAGCGAGGACCTGGACGGACTGGAACGGATGATTCTCGGCGAACTCAAGAAATCCAGCCGGTTCCGGCGCCGGGGCGGCTGAAGCACTCGGTCCGGCCCAGTTAAAAACCGACCAGTCGGTTTTTAACGTGATACAGATCAAGACCCGGGGGCAACGCAGCGTGCCACACTGACCACAGCATCCCCCCTGCAACGCCACACAGGTCTGCATCATGCACCCCCCACTCAAGACACTGAGCATTGTCGCCACCCTGCTGGTGGTTGCCGCCGGCACGTTCTACGCCTGGATGCAGTTTCAGGACGGCGCTGTCCACCCGGGTCTTGCCTCGGGTAACGGCCGCATCGAGGCCACCGAGGTCGACGTGGCCACCAAGCTGCCGGGTCGGGTGGCGGAGATCTTCGTGGACGAAGGGGATTTCGTCACCACCGGACAGGTACTGGCGCAGATGGACACCCGCTCCCTGGAGGCCCAACTGGCCGAGGCCCGCGCCCAGCACCAGCAGGCCCTCACCACGGTGCTCAGCGCCAGGGCCCAGGTGGCCCTGCGCCGCAGCGACCTGGCCGCCGCCCAGGCCCTGGTGGTGCAGCGGGAAAGCGAGTTGGACGCCGCCCAGCGCCGGCTGGTCCGTTCGGAGAGCCTGTCCCAGCGGGGCGCCATCTCCGAACAGATCCTGGATGACGACCGCGCACGCACCCAGAGCACCCGCGCGGCGGTGGATGCGGCCAAGGCCCAGGCGGAAGCCGTACGTGCCGCCATCGCCGCTGCCGAGGCCCAGGTCACCGGCGCCGAGTCCGGCGTGACCGCCGCCGCCGCCACCATCACTCGCATCGAGGCAGACATTCTGGACAGCCGGCTCACCGCCCCCCGGGACGCCCGGGTACAGTTCCGGGTGGCCCAGCCGGGCGAGGTGCTGGGAGCCGGTGGCCGCGTGCTCAACCTGGTGGACCTGAGCGACGTATACATGACCTTCTTCCTGCCCACCGAGCAGGCCGGCCGGGTGGCCCTGGGCAGCGAGGCCCGCATCATTCTGGACGCTGCCCCCCAATATGTGATTCCCGCCCGCATCTCCTTCGTGGCCAGCACCGCCCAGTTCACCCCCAAAACCGTGGAAACCGCCTCCGAACGCCAGAAACTCATGTTCCGGGTCAGGGCCCAGATCGACCGGGAACTGCTGCAACAGCACCTCACCCAGGTGAAGACCGGCCTGCCCGGCGTGGTCTGGGTGAAACTGGACCCGCAAACCCCCTGGCCTGACGCCCTCGCTGCCCGGGTACCCCGCGGATGAACGCCGCCCCCGTGGTCGCCCGACTGCAAGGGGTGGGACTGCGCTACGGCCCGGTCATCGCCCTGCGGGATATCGACCTGGATATCCCCGCCGGCCGCATGGTGGGCCTGATCGGGCCGGACGGGGTGGGCAAGTCCAGCCTGCTGGCCCTGCTGGCCGGCGCCCGGGCCATGCAGACAGGACAGATCACGGTCCTGGACGGCGACATGGCCGACCGCCGTCACCGGGAGGCGGTCTGCCCCCGCATCGCCTACATGCCCCAGGGACTGGGGCGCAACCTCTACCCCACCCTGTCGGTGGAAGAAAACCTGCAGTTCTTCGCCCGCCTGTTCGGCCACGACGCCCCCGAACGCCGCCGCCGCATCGACGACCTCACCGGCAGCACCGGCCTGCAGCCCTTCCTGAGCCGCCCGGCGGGCAAGCTCTCCGGCGGCATGAAACAGAAACTGGGCCTGTGCTGCGCCCTGATCCACGATCCCGACCTGCTGATCCTGGACGAGCCCACCACCGGCGTCGATCCCCTGGCCCGCGCCCAGTTCTGGGACCTGATCACCCGCATCCGCAAGGATCGCCCGCAGATGAGCGTGCTGGTGGCCACCGCCTACATGGACGAAGCCCAGCGTTTCGACTGGCTGGTGGCCATGGACGAGGGCCGGATTCTGGCCACGGACACCCCGGCGGCCCTGCTGGCCAACACCGGTAGCCGGCACCTGGAAGAGGCCTTCATCAAGCTGTTGCCGGAGGAAAAGACACGGGGCCACGAACCAGTACGCATCCCGCCTCTGGAGGATGGCGAGGCCCGCGACGTGGCCATCGAGGCCCGGGACCTGACCATGCGCTTTGGTGATTTCGTCGCGGTGAACCGGGTGAGCCTGCGCATCCGCCGGGGGGAGATCTTCGGCTTTCTGGGCTCCAACGGCTGCGGCAAGACCACCACCATGAAGATGCTCACCGGCCTGCTCCCCCCCAGCGAGGGCCAGGCCTGGCTATTCGGACACGAGGTGGACCCGCAGGACATCGACACCCGCCGCCGGGTGGGCTACATGTCCCAGGCCTTCTCCCTCTATGGGGAACTGACGGTGCAGCAGAACCTGGTGCTGCACGCCCGTCTGTTCCAGGTGCCCGAGACGGAGATACCGGCCCGGGTGGACGAGATGGTCCGGCGCTTTGACCTGGAAGACGTGCGCAACAGCCTGCCCGATAGACTGCCCCTGGGGATGCGCCAGCGGCTTTCCCTGGCGGTGGCCATGGTCCATCGCCCCGAACTGCTGATCCTGGACGAACCCACCTCCGGGGTGGACCCCGTCGCCCGGGACAACTTCTGGCGCCTGCTCATCGACCTGTCCCGGCGGGACAGGGTGACCATCTTCATCTCCACCCACTTCATGAACGAGGCCGAACGCTGCGACCGCATGTCCATGATGCACGCCGGCCAGGTGCTGGACAGCGATGTCCCCGCCAGACTGGTGGAAAAGCGCGGTGCCGACAGCCTGGAACAGGCCTTCATCGACTACCTGATCGAGGCCGGCGCGGGCACCGATCAGGCCGCGGCGGACGACGGCCACAAACCCCAGGCCACGCCCCGGACGCCCCCTGTCCCCACCCGCGGTCACAGCCGTAGCCCCCGGTTCAGCCCGCAACGGCTACTCAGCTACCTGTGGCGGGAGACCCTGGAACTGCGCCGCGATCCGGTCCGCGCCTCCCTGGCCCTGCTGGGTTCGCTGATCCTCATGGTGATCATGGGGTTCGGCATCAGCCTGGACGTGGAAGACCTGCAGTACGCCGTCCTCGACCATGATCAGAGCACCCTCAGCCAGCACTACACCCTGAGCCTGGCGGGTTCCCGCTACTTCAACGAACGGCCCCCGATCCGGGACTACGCCGACCTGGACCGGCGCATGGTCAACGGCGAACTGACCTTGGCCATCGAAATTCCGCCCGGCTTCGGGCGTGACCTGCTGCGGGGTCATCCGGTGGAGATCGGCATGTGGATCGACGGCGCCATGCCGCGACGGGCGGAGACCGTCCGCGGCTACGTCCAGGGCATCCACCGGCAATGGTTGCTGGAACAGCAGGCCCTGCGCCTGGGCACCGCCGCGGCCACCCCCGTCGCCGGGATCGAAACCCGCTTCCGCTACAACCCGGACGTGCGCAGCCTGCCCGCCATGGTGCCGGCGGTCATCCCCCTGCTGCTGCTCATGCTGCCGGCCATGCTCACCGCCCTGTCGGTGGTGCGGGAAAAGGAAATGGGCTCCATCACCAACCTCTACGTCACCCCGGTCACCCGCGTCGAATTCCTGCTGGGCAAGCAGATCCCCTACGTGGCCCTGGCCATGATCAACTTCCTGCTCATGGCCCTGCTGGCAGTGACCCTGTTCGGCGTGCCCGTCACCGGCAGTTTCCCCACCCTGCTGCTGGCGGTGCTCATCTTCAGCATCATCTCCACCGGCATGGGCCTGCTGGCCTCCACCGTCACCCGCAGCCAGGTGGCCGCCATGTTCCTGGCCATGATCGGCACCCTGATCCCCGCCATCCAGTTTGCCGGCATGATCCACCCGGTGAGTTCCCTGGAAGGCGCCGGCCGCCTCGTCGGCGAGATCTACCCGGCTACCCACATGCTCCTCATCACCCGGGGCGTTTTCAGCAAGGGGCTGGGCCTGGGCGACCTGTACGCCATCTTCTGGCCCATGCTGCTGGCGGTGCCGGTGATCATGGGGCTGTCCATCCTGCTGCTGAAAAAGCAGGAACGCTGACCATGCGCCGCCTCATGAACATCCATCGCCTGGGCGTCAAGGAACTGTGGAGCCTCTTGCGGGACCCGATCATGCTGGTCCTGATCCTCTACACCGTCACCATCTCGGTGTACACCGCCGCCACCGCCCTCCCCTCCGGCATCAACATGGCCGCCATCGCCATCGTCGACGAGGACCACTCCCCCCTGTCCGCCCGCATCGCCTCGGCCTTCTATCCGCCCATGTTCGAGCGACCGGCGCTGATTACCTGGGCCGAGATGGACCCGGGCCTGGACGCCGGACGCTACACCTTCGTGCTCAACATCCCGCCCAACTTCCAGCGGGACGTGCTGGCCGGACGCTCGCCGGACATCCAGCTCAACGTGGACGCCACCCGCATGAGCCAAGCGTTCATCGGCAACACCTATATCCAGCAGATCGTCATGGCGGAGGTGCAGGAATTCGTGCAGCGCTACCGTGACGCCACGGGGCCGCCGGTGGATCTGGCACTGCGCGCCCGCTTCAACCCCGGCCTTGACGAGGTCTGGTTCGGCGCCCTGATGCAGATCATCAACAACGTCACCCTGCTCTCCATCATCCTCACCGGCGCCGCCCTGATCCGGGAGCGGGAGCACGGCACGGTGGAACACCTGCTGGTGATGCCGGTCACCCCCGGTGAAATCATGCTGGCCAAGATCTGGTCCATGGGCCTGGTGGTCCTGCTGGCCGCCACGGCGTCCCTGTTCCTGGTGGTGCGGGGCCTGCTGGGCGTGCCCATCCAGGGCTCGGTATCCCTGTTCCTGCTGGGCGCCGCCCTGCACCTGTTCGCCACCACCTCCATGGGCATCTTCATGGCCACCCTGGCCCGCAACATGCCCCAGTTCGGGATGCTGATGGTACTGGTGCTGCTGCCCCTGCAGATGCTCTCCGGCGGCATCACGCCACGGGAAAGCATGCCCGAGTTGGTGCAACAGGTGATGCTGGTGGCCCCCACCACCCACTTCGTGGAACTGGGCCAGGCCATCCTCTACCGGGGCGCCGGCCTGGACGTGATCTGGCCCCAGTGCCTGTTCCTGCTCCTGATCGGTACGGTACTCTTCAGCGTTTCCCTGGCCCGCTTCCGCAAGACCCTGGGACGCATGGCCTGAAGAACGCGCGCCCCCCATATCGGCAACCGGAACGTCATCATGTCCAGCACCGTCGCCCCCCGGCCTCCCGCCAGACGCCGCCGCCTCGCCGCCGAAGAACGCATGCGGCAGATCATCGAGGCAGCCCTGATCGAGTTTTCGGAGAAAGGCTTCACCGCCACCCGGATGGATGACATCGCCGCCCGGGCCGGCCTGTCCAAGGGCGGCCTCTACGCCCACTTCAAGAGCAAGGACCAGATTTTCGAGACCCTGCTGTTCAAGGTGCTCAGCCCCAGTTTCAACAACCGCAAATGGATGCTGGACGATGGCGACACCCTGGCGGAGGTGGTGGACGCCTTCATTGCACACACCTACGACCGGGTCACCGACCCGGATTTCATCGCCGCCCTGCGCCTGCTGATCACCGAGAGCCACCGCGCCCCCCACTTGGTGGACTACTGGCGCCGCGAGGTGCTGGACACCTATCTGAAGGAACAGCAGACCATGCTGGAGCACTGCCGCGCCCGGGGCCTCGTACGCCACAGCCCCCTCACCCAGCAGGCGGAACTACTCATGGCCCCGGCCCTGTACGCCGCCATCACGCGGATGATCTTTGGAGAAGAAGCCACCCAGGCCAGCCTGAAAGACCTCAGACGCGCCCATGCACAACTGCTGATGGAATTGCTGGAGCCGGTGGAGGCGTGAAAATCGCCGCAAGATGAACTAGCCTTGGTGGCAGTGTGGATTTTCGGCAAGGAGCCGGAGACATGGAGATCAACAGGGCCGGTGCAATACCGGCCAACTGTGTGCTGACGCATCTTCCCGCCCCCACCCCGGGTGGCGATGGGACCGTGCCGGTGAAGCCGGTGGGCTTCGGCGGTGGGTTTTTTCTTTGGGTTTCCTTTCATTGATTCGTGAGTTTACCGGCGGGGCTGGCTGGGGCCAGGGGGTGTCTGGTGCCCGGATGGGGGCTGGTTAATATCTACGAGATCAGAGAGGTAGCCATGAAAAAATTCGGTCTCATTCTTTTGGCACTTGCTTTCATCGGCAGCGCAGATGCCGGAAAGCACGAAGATGCGGCCCAAGCCGCAGCTACGGCTTGGTTGCAGCTCATTGATACCGGCCATTACACAGAGAGCTGGCAGCAGGCAGCAAGCCCGTTTCAGAGCCAAATTACAAAAGAAGCTTGGACTGATGCACTGCAAAGAATTCGTGAGCCATTAGGAGCCGTGAAGCTACGGCACCTCAAGAACGCGCAATATACCACGAGCCTCCCCGGGGCGCCTGATGGTCAATATGTTGTAATGCAATTCGATACGCAATTCGAGAACAAGCAGCAAGGCATAGAGACTGTAACGTCAATGCTAAAGGGAAATGCGTGGAAGGTCAGTGGTTACTACGTTAAGTAGACACCCAATCAGCGCTTGCAGCCGCCCCGACATTCGCTACGCTCGCGGCCCCGGCTGAAGCTCAATGTCGTCAATTTAGGCCATCACCCCCGGCAAT
>NZ_JAJNQM010000064.1:0-20816 GCF_022227785.1 Ectothiorhodospira lacustris
GGCCGGATATCCGGCCCCAAGCGTGCGAGAAGAGGAGAAATGCGACACACGCCTTAAATAATAATCTTTCTCATTATCATGTCAACTGATTTCTGCACATTCATGCTGCCGGCTGAAAACGCTTGAGCCGCAGCGCGTTGCTCAGTACCGAGACCGACGACAGGGACATGGCTGCCGCCGCGAACATCGGCGACAGCAGCAGCCCGAAGAAGGGATACAGCACCCCGGCGGCCACCGGCAACAAGGTGGCGTTATAGGCAAAGGCCCAAAACAGATTCTGCTGGATGTTGCGGATGGTGGCCCGGGACAAGGCAATGGCGTGGGCCACGTGACGCAGGTCATCGGACATGAGTACCACCGAGGCCGACTCCATGGCCACATCCGTGCCGGAACCGATGGCCAGACCCACATCCGCCGCCGCCAGGGCCGGGGCGTCATTGATGCCGTCGCCCACGAAGGCCACCTTCATGCCCGAAGCCCGCAGGCGCTGCACCGCCTCCACTTTCCCTTCCGGCAACACCTGTGCCACTACCTCGTCAATCCCCAGATCCCGAGCCACCGCCCGGGCCGTGCGCTCATCATCGCCGGTGACCATCACCACCTTGAGCCCCAAAGATTTGAGACGGGCCACAGCGGCCACCGCCGATGGCTTGAGCGGATCGGAGATCCCCAGCAGGGCAGCCGGCCGACCGCCCAACGCCACCAGCACCGGGGTTACACCCTGCCCCGCCAGGTGGGCCACGGATGCCTCGGTACCGGCAATATCAATGTTCGATTCAGCCAGAAAACGAGGAGAGCCGATGACCATCTCACGGCCCTTCACCCGGCCCTGGAGTCCGCGTCCGCTCAAGGAGTCGAAATGTTCCACCTCCGGCAGGGTCAGCCCCCGCTCCCGGGCACCACGCACCACAGCCTGGGCCAGAGGATGCTCCGAGCGGGCCTCCAGGGCCGCAGCCAGGGTCAGGACCTCGGCCTCATCCCACTCCCCCAGCACCGAGACCCCGGTCAGCTCGGGGCGCCCCTGGGTCAGGGTGCCGGTCTTGTCCAGGGCCACCACCTGCACATCCCGCAGGGACTGCAGGGCGTCACCGCCCCGGAACAGTACGCCCATCTCCGCTCCCTTGCCGGTGCCCACCATGATGGAGGTGGGTGTGGCCAGCCCCATGGCACAGGGGCAGGCGATGATGAGGACGGCCACTGCGTTCACCAGCGCCAGGGTGAGCGCCGGTGCGGGACCGAAGAAGAACCAGACCAGGAACGTGACCAGGGCAATCCCCATCACCGCCGGGACGAAATACCGGGTCACCTGATCCACCAGGTTCTGGATCGGGAGCCGGGCAGCCTGGGCAGACTCCACCATGCGGATGATCTGGGCCAGCACGGTGTCCGAGCCCACCCGCTGTGCCTTCAGGGTCAAGGCCCCCTGGCCATTGATGGTGCCGCCCACCAGGGCGGCGCCGATCTGTTTGTCCACCGGCACCGGCTCGCCGGTGATCATGGACTCGTCCACCCAGGACCGCCCCTCCTCCACCACCCCATCCACGGGAATGCGCTCTCCGGGCCGCACCTGGACCCGGTCATCGGGCTGCACCTGATCCACATCCACCTCGGCCCAGTCGCCGTCACGCCAAACTCGGGCGGTGCGGGGACGCAGTCCCATGAGCTTGCGGATGGCCTCCGAGGTGGCGCCCTTGGCACGAGCCTCCAAATAGCGCCCCAGCAGCACCAGGGTGATGATCACCGTGGAGGCCTCGTAGTAGACATGCACCGACCCCGCCGGCAGGACCCCGGGCAGGAAGGTGGCCACCACGGAATAGCCATAGGCGGCGGAAGTCCCCAGCATGACCAGGGAGTTCATGTCCGGCGCGCCCCGGACCAGGGCCGGGGCGCCCTTGCGATAGAAACGCAGCCCCGGACCGAACTGCACCCCGGTGGCCAGCAGAAAGAACAGCAGGTACACGGTCTGGGTACCCAGAGTCCCATGCACCATGTGATGGAAGGCAGGAAAGAAATGTCCCCCCATGTCCAGCACCAGCACCGGCAGGGTGAGGACAGCCGCCAGGATCAAGGCACGGCGCAGCCGGGACAGTTCCTGCTTGCGGGCTACCCGCTCCCGATCTTCCCGATCCGGCCCGGCTTCGTGGACCCGGCTCTCGTAGCCGGCCTCGGTGATACGCCGGGCCAGGTCCGCGGCGGAGAGGGCGCCGGCAGGGATGCGGACCCGGGCCTGACCGGTGGCCAGATTGACGCTGGCCTCCAGCACGCCCGGAGTCCGCTCCAGCAGGTTCTGCACGCGGCTGCTGCAGGCGGCGCAGCTCATCCCGGAGACGGCCAGGGTCAGGGTATCGAAGGCCACGTCATAACCAGATTTGCGGATGGCCTGGACCAGAGCGGCGACATCGGGGGAAGTCGAAGTGGTGACGGAGGCCTTTTCAGTGGCCAGGTTAACGCTGACGGTATCGACGCCCGGAAGAGGTTTCAGGGCATCTTCCACCCGCGTGACGCAGGCGGCACAGCCCATGCCCGTGATGGGCAGGGTCAGTGTATGTGGGGAAGTACGACGGGTACTGGACATGATGCTTGCCGGAAGAGGACCGGTGTCCAGATTAATACCTGAGCGGGATCGATGGAAACTCCTGTGGTCGTTCTCCCCTCACCCCAACCCCTCTCCCACAAGGGGAGAGGGGCTTTAATGCACGTCCTGAACAAGTCCTTCCCGCCCATGAGCACATCATTCCACTCATGAGCACGTCATTCCCTCCCGTGAGCACGTCATTCCACTCATGGGTACGTCATTCCCGCGAAAGCGGGAATCCAAGAGGGAACCTGCTGGAAACCCCTGGACTCCCGCTTTCGCGGGAGTGACGGCAAGGAGAGGGAGTGACGCCAAGAAAACAAAGTGACGACGAGAAACAAAGTGACGAAAAAAAAACAAACCGGCGACAAGGGGCTTGTTCAGTATCCCCTTGACTTAGTTGACCCGCTCGGTCATCTCGATGCGGATCTCGACGCGCCGGTTGGCGGTACGACCTTCTGCAGTGGTGTTATAGGCCACCGGACGGTCATAGGCATAACCGGCAGTTTCCATCTGGCGAGCCGGGATGCCGCGCTCCACCATAAAACGCTTGACGGACTCGGCACGGTCCTTGGACAGACGCTCGTTCAGTGCCCTGGAACCGGTGTTGTCGGTGTGACCACTGATCACCACCCGCTCCAGACGGGAACCGGCCTGGCGAATCCGATCGGCCACCCGGTTCAGTTCGCTGGTGGCAGCCGGGTTCAGCTGATGGCTACCGATGGCAAACAGCACTTCGGAGCCCAAGGTGATGGTTTCATAGACAGGCTCCGGCGCGGGGGCCGCGGGGGCCGGCGGCGGGGCACGCTCTACACGCGGTTCCGGCGCAGGGGCGACATACCCGGCACAGCCTTCAATGGCGCGATCCGTGCTCCAGCGGGGCGTACGTACACACTCACCGGAACCATCACGCACGACGGTACCGCGCGGATCCGAGGCAAAGCCGACGTCCGCAAAGGCCATCGACGTCCCGGCCGCCAGCAGGGACGAGGCCAGTATCAAAGTGCCGGCGAAAGTTGTCTTACGCATATCGTGTGTTCTCCTGAAAATGGGGCGGATAGCGTGGCGACGCCACAGCAACAATATTAAACCTAAACACAAAGCCCCGCACGAAGCGGGGCTTTGCTTGCCGTCATGGAAAGACGGCATTCACTGCGGTCTTTTCAGACTGCAGGGCTTACATCATGCCCATGCCGCCCATGCCGCCCATGTCGCCGCCCGGCATTGCGGGCTCGTTCTTCTTGGGCAGCTCGGCCACCATGGCTTCGGTGGTGATGATCAGACCGGCCACGGAAGCGGCGTTCTGCAGCGCGGTGCGGGTCACCTTGGTGGGGTCCAGGATGCCCATCTCGATCATGTCACCGAATTCGCCGGTGGCGGCGTTGTAGCCCTGGTTGCCCTTGAGCTCACGCACCCGGTTCATGACCACTGCCGGCTCTTCGCCGCAGTTGGCCACGATCTGACGCAGGGGCTCTTCCATGGCGCGCTTGGCGATGGCAATGCCCATGTCCTGATCGTGATTGATGCCCTTGACCTCGCCCATGGCTTCCAGGGCGCGTACCAGAGCCACACCACCACCGGGGACCACGCCTTCTTCCACCGCGGCACGGGTGGCATGCAGGGCGTCTTCCACGCGGGCCTTCTTCTCTTTCATTTCCACTTCGGTGGCGGCACCCACCTTGATCACGGCCACGCCGCCGGCCAGCTTGGCGACACGCTCCTGCAGCTTTTCCTTGTCGTAGTCGGAGGTGGCGTCTTCGATCTGGGCACGGATCTGTTCCACGCGGGCCTTGATCTCGTCGTGCTTGCCAGCGCCATCGATGATGGTGGTGTTTTCCTTGGTGACCACGATGCGCTTGGCCATACCCAGGTCGTCGATGCTGGCCTTCTCCAGAGACAGGCCCACTTCTTCGGAGATGACCTGGCCGCCGGTGAGGATGGCGATATCCTGCAGCATGGCCTTGCGACGGTCACCGAAACCGGGGGCCTTGACGGCAGCCACCTTGACGATACCGCGGATGGAGTTGACCACCAGGGTGGCCAGGGCCTCGCCTTCGATGTCTTCGGCGATGATCAGCAGGGGCTTGCCGGACTTGGCCACGCCTTCCAGCACGGGCAGCAGGTCGCGGATGTTGGCGATCTTCTTGTCGTACAGGAGCACGAAGCAGTCATCCAGCTCGGCGCTCATGTTCTGCTGGTTGTTGACGAAGTAGGGGGACAGGTAGCCGCGGTCGAACTGCATGCCTTCCACCACTTCCAGGGCGTTCTCCAGAGAGGAACCTTCCTCCACGGTGATCACGCCTTCCTTGCCCACCTTTTCCATGGCGCTGGCGATGATCTCGCCCACGGACTCATCGGAGTTGGCGGAGATGGTGCCCACCTGGGCAATGGCCTTGTTGTCGGTGCAAGGCTTGGACAGGTTGGCCAGTTCGGCCACGGCCGCGATCACGGCTTTGTCGACACCGCGCTTCAGGTCCATGGGGTTCATGCCGGCGGTGACGGCCTTCATGCCTTCGCGGACGATGGCCTGGGCCAGCACGGTGGCGGTGGTGGTGCCGTCACCGGCCACATCGGAAGTCTGGGAGGAGACTTCCTTCACCATCTGGGCACCCATGTTCTCGAACTTGTCTTCCAGTTCGATCTCCTTGGCCACGGACACGCCGTCCTTGGTCACGGTGGGGGCACCGAAAGACTTTTCCAGCACCACGTTGCGGCCCTTGGGACCCAGGGTGACCTTTACGGCATTGGCCAGGATGTTCACACCCTTGACCATGCGGGCACGGGCATCATCACCGAAGCGGACTTCTTTAGCGCTCATACTTGTCTTATCCTCTAAATATATTCTGTGCGGGGGGGCAGGAAGGGCCGGCTATCAGCCTTCGATGACGGCCATCACGTCTTCCTCGCGCATGACGAGGAGCTCCTGACCGTCCACCTTGACTTCGGTACCGGAGTACTTGCCGAACAGCACCTTGTCACCCACCTTCAGGTCCAGCGGGCGCACTTCGCCATTCTCCAGGCTCTTGCCCTTACCCACGGCGACCACTTCGCCGCGGATCGGCTTCTCGGCAGCGCTGTCGGGGATCACGATGCCGCCGGGGCTGGTGCGCTCTTCTTCCATGCGCTTGATGATCACCCGATCATGCAATGGACGGATATTCATGGGCCTTGACTCCTTAGAAGCAGGTTTTGGATTGACTGTGACTGTGTCTGATCCCAGGGGCTGTTAGCACTCCCCCTTGGTGAGTGCCAATAATAGGGGCGGACTTCCGGATGTCAAGGGGCAGGCGCAATTACTCTTGGCCCCGCTTGTGCTCCGGAGGCTCCACTTCGGGACGCACCGGCTCTTCCCGCTCCCATTCTCCCTCGATGGTGCGCCCACGCTGCTCCTGACCCGGCGGCTGCCGGCCTTGGGCCTGGTACTGAGCACGGACATGGGTATGGGCGGCGAAAACCCCGCGCCGGATCATCCAGGCCGCCAGCAGTTGACGGGTGAGGGGAATCAGGCAGGCAAAGCCGATGGCGTCGGTAAAGAAGCCGGGGGTCAGCAGCAGGGCACCGCCGATGACCAGGAAGAATCCTTCCACCAGTTCCCGGGCCGGCAACTGCCCCTGGTCCATGGTGCGCTGGACCCGAGTCAGGGTGGCGATGCCCTGCTGCTTGAGCAGGTAGGCCCCGATCACGGCGGTGAGGATGACCAGGCCGACGGTGGCCCAGACACCGATGATCCCGCCCACCTTGATGAGCACGAAGATCTCGATCAGGGGGATGGTGAAGAACAGCAACAACAGGATGGGAAAGACAGGCATGATGGTGATATCCGTGTGTGGTGGATGAGCGTCGGATACACCGACCCATGATCGGAGGCACCGACAAATGAAAAGCAAACACTGAACAAGCCAACTTTGCCGCCACTGCAAGCGTTCTCTGCCGTCACTCCCGCGAAAGCGGGAGCCCAGAATTTCCAGCCCGCGACTGGATTCCCGCTTGCGCGGGAATGACGACACCCGGAATCCATCGCGGCCTTGACCACCTGGATTCCCGTCTGTGCGGGAATGACGGCCGGTGGACCACTCCGAGGCCATGCCCGCTTCCTGACCTAGACTCCCGCTTGCGCGGGAATGACGAGCGAGGCCCTGGGTTCAAGCGCCGAGCGCCCCTGGATGCCCGCTGATGCGGAAAAGACTTGTTCAGAATATCCAAAGGGTCACTTTGGCGGCCCGCCCCCATGAATTCAAGGCATACCGTTCTCGTTCTTCGGGATCTCGGTCTGGAAACACCCACTTGCCAGCCACCCCCGGGATTGGGTAAAACAAGGTTATCGACTTATCTCAATTGGAAATATGAAGCCTGGAGGCCGGCCATGCCCGTTATCGGATCACTGCCAAGGGTATTGCTCGGCACGGGCCTGTGCCTGCTGACGCTGCTGTGGAGCCTGTCCCTGCGCGCGTTGGAAAGAGACCCTTACGAGCACTTCTTCCAGTTCACCTTCGGGGATTTCCAGGAAGAACTGGACACCGCCCGGGGGGCAGGCAAGAAGGCGGTGCTGATCTTCTTCGAGATGGACGAGTGCCCCTTCTGCCACCGCATGAAGGACACCGTGCTCAACCAGCCCGAGGTCCAGGACTATTACCGTGAGCACTTCGCGGCCTTTGCGGTGGACGTGGAAGGGGCCATCGAGATCACGGACTTCCAGGGCAATGTCACCACCCAGAGGGAATGGGCCTTTCAGGACAACCGGGTCCGGGCCACACCGGTGTTCCAGTTCTTTGACCTCAATGGCCGGCCCATTGCCCGTCTGACCGGCCCTACCGCGGGGACCGAGGAATTCCTTTGGTTCGGCGAATACGTGGTCGAGGGACAATATCGGGAGCAACCCTTCAGCCGCTACCGGCGCGAGCGTCAGGAACAGGCACGGGGGCTATGAGCCGACGTATTCTGCCCCTGCTGATCGCGCTGTGCCTCCCCGGCGCGGCAGCCGGTGCCGATACCCCCCTGCCCTCGCCCCTGACCCTGGAGGACGCCCTGGCCCTGGCCGACCCGGCACATCCCCGCCTCGCCCTGGCCCGTGCCGAGCTTGACACCGCACGGGCCGAGCACCGGGTGGCCGCAAGCCGCAACGATCTGGCACTGGGCCTGCAGCTCAACCCACGTTGGGTCGAACCCAATGACCTGGCACCGATGCAGGACCATGACGACTCCCGGGCCATCCTCCACGGTCGCAAGACCCTCCACGACTTCGGTCGCAGCCGCCATCACCTGGCGGCCGCCGAATCCGCCGTGCTGTCCCGGGAGCGGGAACAGGATCATGTCCTGGCCGATCATCGCCTGCGGATCATGCAGGGCTTCTTCGAGGTACTGCTGGCGGACCTGACCTACACCCGGGACAACGAGGCCATGGCGGTGGCCTTCGTGGAACTCAACCGCCTGCGGGAACGCCATGGCCTGGGACAGATCTCGGATATCAACCTGATGGCACAGGAAAGCCAATACCAGGCAGCCCGACTACAGCGACTGGCCAGCTGGCAGCAGACACGCATCGCCCGCCAGCGCCTGGCGGCCCTGCTGGGACGGCCGGATCAGGTACCGGGGCGTCTGCGTACCCCGGCCCTGGCGGGCAACGACCGGGAGTTACCGGATGTCGAAATCCTCTGGACACTGTCCCGGGACCACAACCCTCGACGCCAGGCCCTGCACATGACGGTGGAGGCGGCCATGGCCCGGGTGGGCGCGGAGCGGGCGGAGCGCAGGCCCACCCTGAGCGCCGAGGCTCAGGCGGCCTGGTGGCAGCGGGAGTTCGGCGGCGACCGCAACCCCCTTGCCCTGGGGCTGGTGCTGGACATCCCCCTCTACGACGGGGGCCGGGTGGGTGCTCGCACGGCCCGAGAACAGGCCGGCCTGCATGAGGCCCGCGCCCGCCTGCAGGATTTCGACCTGTCCCTGCGCCAGGCGGTGTTGGAGACCTGGCTGGAGATCCAGCGCCTCAAGATCCAGCGGGAACAAGCTCGGGTGCAGGCGGATTACCGGGACCTGTACCTGGATCGCAGCCGCAGTCTCTATGAAATGGAAGTGGCCACGGACCTGGGCGATGCCATGACCCGGCAGTCGGAGGCCATGCTGTTCACCGCCGGCACGGAGTTTCAGCTCGCCCTGGCCTGGGCACGCCTGGCCCTCCTGACCGGGCAGGCCACGGCAGACCCACTGGCACCGGGGCCATTTTCACCCGCGGCCATGCAGGAGGATGATTCGTGATGCGTTCCAAGACTCGCCCCGGCCTGGTCATCTTATTCCTGCTGGCGCTGACGGTCACGGCACCGGCACTCCAGGCCGAGGAGGTCCCCGCCCGACTGGCCTGGGCCGACCGCCTGGAACTGGGCACTCCCATCTCCGGCACCGTCACCAAAGTGCTGGTAAACCCGGGGGACCGGGTGCGACAGGGCCAACCCCTGGTGGAGATGGACACCCGCGCCCTGCAGGCGGAGGAACAACAGGCCCGCGCCCAGGAGCACCGGCTGCGACTGGCCCGGGACGAAGCCCGCCGGGAGCACGAGCGAACCCGGGAGATGTACGACCGCACCCTCATCTCTGAGCGGGAACTGGCCCTGGCCGAGATTGCCCGGCGCATGGCCGAGGCGGAACATCAGGCGGCGCAGGCGGCCCTGACCCGGGTGCGGCTGGATCTGGAACATGCCCGGGTGACGGCCCCCATGGACGCCCGGGTGATCGCCCGGCATGTTGCCCCCGGCCAAGTGGTACACAACGCCCTGCGGGTACAGCCGCTGGTGACTCTGGCGGCGGATGGGCGCATGCTGGCGGTGGCAGACGTGGAGGCCGCTCTGCTTGACAGGCTCTCGCCCGGCACGGAGGTGGAGGTACGTGTGGGGGATCGGCCCCTCGCCGGGCGCGTGCTGGGACTGGGACTGGAGCCAGTGAACGAGTCCTTGCCCCGCTTCAGGCTGGAGGTGGTGTTTTCACCACCGGAAGCGCTCGGGCTGCGGGCCGGGTTGACGGCGGTGGTGGTCTTGCCCTGATGATGTGCGGGGGTCGGGGGAGAAGGGAGGACCGATGCATCTTCCGATCCGAACATTTTTCCGATCTGAAAAGGGCCACCCATGAGCGACAAACTATTGATCCTCACCACCCTCAACGACCCCGTCCGCGCCCGTGAGCTTGCCGGCGAGTTGGTCAGGCGACGCCTGGCCGCCTGCGTCAGCATCCTGCCGGCGGCCACCTCCGTCTATGTCTGGGAAGGCGAAATCCAGGAAGACGCCGAACATATTCTGCTCATCAAGTCCCGCGCCGACGGCTTCGACACCCTGCAAAGGACCATCCAGGCCCTGCACCCCTATGAACTTCCGGAGATCATCGCGGTTCCAATCACCCACGGCCTGGAAGGCTACCTGCGCTGGATAGACGACAACACCGACTCATGATGCGACGCTCACTGCGATTCCTGCTGCTGGCACTGCTGCTGCCGGCCCTCCCCGCTCTCGCCCAGTTCGGCATGGGGGACGAACTCCTGCCTCCGGACAAGGCCTTCGCCTTCGATGCCTACCTGGAAGATGAAGACACGGCGGTGGCCCACTGGCGCATCGCCGAGGGCTACTACCTCTACGGCGCCCAGTTCAGGCTCGAGTCGCAGACCGAGGGCATCGAACTGGGCGAGCCCCGCCGCCCCGCCGGCGTCATCAAGGAAGACGAATTCTTCGGCCAGGTGGAAACCTACCGATATGACATCCGCATCCACATCCCCCTCCTGCGCGGCGAGGATGCCCCTGACACGCTGACCCTCAAGGCCCGCTCCCAGGGCTGTGCCGACATCGGGGTGTGCTACCCCCCCCATTTCCAGACCGTCAGCCTGGATCTCACCGACATCCGCGGCCCCCAGGCCCTGGAACCCCGGCCTGCGGCAGACGGCCCGCCCGTGACGGAACAGGACCGCATCGCCGCCCAGTTGGCGGATGGACGCATCTGGCTGGTGGCTCTGGTGTTCTTCGGTTTCGGCCTGTTGCTGACCTTTACCCCCTGCGTCTTACCCATGATCCCCATCCTGTCCAACATCATCGTGGGCCAGAAGGATCTCACCACCCGCAAGGCCTTCTTCATCTCCCTGGTTTTCGTCCTGGCCATGGCGCTGACCTACACCGTGGCCGGGGTGATCGCCGGCCTGGCGGGGGCCAACCTCCAAGCGGCCTTCCAGAACCCCTGGATCATCGGCGGCTTCGTGGCCGTCTTCGTCGCCCTGGCCCTGGCCATGTTCGGCTTTTATGAGCTGCAGATGCCCTCCGGCATCCAGACTCGCCTGTCCGCCCTGTCCGGCAAACAGCAGAGAGGGACCCTCATCGGCGCCGCCATCATGGGCTTTCTCTCGGCCCTGATCGTCGGCCCCTGCGTCACCGCCCCTCTGGTGGGGGCCCTGATCTACATCAGCCAGACCGGTGATGCGGTGCTCGGCGGTCTGGCCCTGTTCTCCCTGAGCATGGGCATGGGCCTGCCGCTACTCATCATCGGCACCTCCGCCGGCAAGTTGCTGCCCCGGGCCGGCGCCTGGATGGATACGGTCAAGGCCGTGTTCGGCGTGCTGCTGCTGGCCATGGGCATCTGGCTGCTGGAGCGGGTGGTGCCCGCCCAGGTCGCCCTGTTCCTGTGGGCCACCCTGCTCATCGTTTCCGCCGTCTACATGGGCGCGGTGAGATCCCTGCCCGAGAACGCCGGCGGCTGGCGGGTGCTGTGGAAGGGGCTGGGTCTGGTGATCCTGATCTACGGGATCTTGGTCATGATCGGTGCCGCCTCCGGCGGTCGGGACATACTGCGGCCCTTGAGCGGCATCACCACCGGCACCTCGGCAACGGTCCAGGCCGAACTGCCGTTTCGCCCGGTGGACAGTCTGGCGGACCTGGAACGGGAGCTGGCCCAGGCCCGGGAACTGAGTCAGCCGGTGATGCTGGACTTCTATGCCGACTGGTGTGTGGACTGCGTGCGCATGAAACGCACCACCTTCCAGGACGGCGACGTGGCCCAGGCCCTGTCCGGGGTGCGCCTGCTCAAGGCCGACGTCACCGCCAATACCGGCGATCACCGGCAACTGATGCAGGCCTTCAACCTGTTCGGACCACCGGCCCTGGTCTTCTATGATGGGCAGGGACAGGAGTTAGCCCATGAACGGGTGGTAGGCTACATGAACGCCCGTCAGTTCACCGACCATCTGCTCCGCGCCCTGGGGAGATCCTGAGCATGTCATCACCACAATCCGGTCCTTCGCGCCGTTATCTGCTACCGGTCCTGCTGGCGCTCGCCCTGATCTCCGGCACCGCGGCCGGCTTCGGTTTCAGCCTGTTCTCCTCCGGCAAGCAAGCCGACGGCGAACTCACCGGGTCCGGGATGCTGGGTCAACAGCGCCCCGACTTTACCCTGCCCGACATGCAGGGCCGGGAGCGCACCATCGCCGAATGGGATAATCAGGTGGTGCTGGTCAACTTCTGGGCCACCTGGTGCCCGCCCTGTCGCAAGGAGATGCCCACCTTCGTGGAAATGCAGGAAGACCATGAGGCCGCCGGTTTCACCATCGTGGCCGTGGCCATCGACGAACACCAGGCGGTGCAGGACTTCATGGATACCTATATGGTGAATTTCCCGGTGCTGATCGGTGAGGACACTGCCATGGAGGTGGCACGCCGCTACGGCAACCGCTTCGGCAGCCTGCCCTACAGTGTGCTGCTGGACCGAGAGGGGCGAATCCGGTATATCCATGCAGGTGAACTGACCCGGGCGACGCTGGAGCGAGAGTTGAAGCCGCTGCTTTAACGTGAACGAACCCAGGTTCAGCCACAGACACTCCCTTCTCCCCCAGGGGGAGAAGGGCCGGGGATGAGGGGGGCATCGCCATCAAGATGCATGAGAGTCAGGCGGCAAAGCATCCCACAAAACCTCTCGGAAAATTATTAGAACATGCCGTAAACTTCGGCAAAAAACCCATAATTCGGTTCAAACCCTGGACACCACCCCACCCTTGAGGCACAATCCCTTGCACCTTGGGGGTATTCACCTTTCCTGCGTCTGACCGCGGTTTCACCCCGCAAGGCCCGGCATTTTCCAGTCCTCGCGATGTTGTGAAGCCCATGGCCCAGTTCCTGCTGCTCAACGGTCCCAACCTGAACCTGCTCGGCACCCGTGAACCCGGCGTGTACGGCAACCGGACCCTGGACGACATCGTTCAGGCACTGACCGAACAGGCCCGGCAGGCCGGCCATGACCTGGACGCCTTCCAGTCCAGCGCGGAGCACGCCCTGATCGATCGCATCCACGCCGCCCGCCATCAAGGCGTGAACTGCATCCTGATCAATCCGGGCGCCTATACCCATACCAGCATCGCCCTGCGCGACGCCCTGCTGGGCGTGGCCATTCCGTTCATTGAAGTTCATCTGTCCAACACCTTTGCCCGCGAGTCCTTCCGCCACCACTCCTACCTGTCCGACGTGGCCGCCGGTGTCATCATCGGCCTGGGCCCCCAGGGGTATGCGCTGGCGCTGCAGGCCGCCATGCAACTGACCAACCGAAGCTGAGACGCCATGGATATCAGAAAAATCAAGAAACTGATCGAACTGCTGGAAGAATCCGGCATCAACGAGATCGAGATCCAGGAAGGTGAAGAATCGGTCCGCATTACCCGGGCAGCCCCCAACAGCGGCACCGCCTTCATGATGCCGCCCCAACAGTACATGGTTCCCGGCGCCGCGCCCGCCGCCGCACCGGCCACGCCCGCCACCGTGGAAGACAAGCCTGCCGCCCTGCCCTCCGGCCACCAGGTCACCGCCCCCATGGTGGGCACCTTCTACCGCGCCCCCACCCCCGGCGCCCGCGCCTTTGTGGAAGCGGGCCAGTCGGTGAACGCCGGTGATACCCTGTGCATCATCGAGGCCATGAAGATGCTCAACCAGATCGAGGCCGACAAGGCGGGCGTGATCAAGGCCATCCTGGTGGAAAACGGACAGCCGGTGGAATACGGCCAGCCCATGTTCATCATTGACTGACCGCGGGGCCGAACAAGCACATGTTCAACAAGATACTGATTGCCAACCGGGGTGAGATCGCCCTACGGATCCTGCGGGCCTGTCGCGAGATGGGTATCAAGACCGTGGCGGTGCATTCCGACGCGGACCGGGATCTCAAGCACGTGCGTCTGGCGGACGAGTCGGTGTGTATCGGCCCGGCCCGCTCCATCGAGAGCTATCTCAACATCCCCGCCATCATCAGCGCCGCCGAGGTCACCGATGCCGAGGCCATCCACCCCGGCTACGGCTTCCTGTCGGAAAACGCCGACTTTGCCGAACGGGTGGAATCCAGCGGCTTCGTCTTCATCGGCCCCCGGGCCGAGACCATCCGCCTGATGGGTGACAAGGTCTCCGCCAAGGACGCCATGATCGCCGCCGGCGTCCCCTGCGTCCCCGGCTCCGGCGGCGCCCTCGGGGAAGACCCGGAGGCCAACCTGGAGCTGGCACGCAAGATCGGATATCCGGTCATCATCAAGGCCTCCGGCGGCGGCGGCGGCCGCGGCATGCGGGTGGTGCACTCCGACGGCGCCCTCATCAACGCCATTTCCCTGACCCGCAACGAGGCGGCCTCGGCCTTCAACAACCCTACCGTCTACATGGAAAAGTACCTGGAACGGCCCCGGCACGTGGAGATCCAGGTGATCGCCGACGAGCACGGCAACGCCGTCAGCCTGGGGGAGCGGGACTGCTCCATGCAGCGCCGCCACCAGAAGGTGATCGAGGAGGCCCCGGCCCCCGGCATCACCGAGGAACAGCGTCACACCATCGGCGAACGCTGCGCCGACGCCTGCCGTCGGATCGGTTACCGGGGCGCGGGCACCTTCGAGTTCCTGTTCGAGGACGGGGAGTTCTTCTTCATCGAGATGAACACCCGCGTGCAGGTGGAACACCCGGTGACCGAGATGGTGACCGGTATCGACATCGTACGGGAGCAGATCCGCGTGGCCGCCGGCGAACCGCTGAGCTTCACCCAGGATCAGGTCAAGATACAGGGCCATTCCATCGAATGCCGCATCAATGCGGAAGACCCGACCACCTTCATGCCCTCCCCGGGCACCATCAGCCAGTACCACGCCCCCGGCGGTCCGGGCATCCGCGTGGATACCCACATCTATAACGGCTACAAGGTGCCGCCCTACTACGACTCCATGATCGGCAAGCTCATCAGCTACGGGGCCACCCGGGAGATCGCCCTGTCGCGCATGCGCGGGGCCCTGGCGGAGATCGTGATCGAGGGCATCAAGACCAACATCCCCCTGCACCGGGATCTGATCAATGACGTGGCCTTCCAGAACGGCGGCACGGACATCCACTATCTGGAAAAGAAACTCAAGGCACAGAGCTGATGATTCAGATCACCATTCCGGCCGCAGCCGAGCAAACCGAGACCGTGGAAGACGCCCTGCTGGACCTGGGGGCCATCTCGGTGATGCTGCGGGATGCCGGGGATTTCCCCCTGCTGGAACCCCTGCCGGGGGAAACCCCCCTATGGCCGGATACCCTGGTGACCGGGCTGTTTGCCGCCGAGGCGGACATCCCCGCCCTCACCGCCGCCCTGTCCCAGGGACTCGGTCTGGAGCCGTCCCGCATCCACCACGAGATCTTGCCGGATCAGGACTGGGTGCGGGCCTGCATGGATGACTTCAAGCCCATCCGCTTCGGGCGGCGCCTGTGGATCGTCCCCACCTGGCACGAGGCACCGGACCCACAGGCGGTCAACATCCGCCTGGACCCGGGCCTGGCCTTCGGCACCGGCACCCATCCCACCACGGCCATGTGCCTGGGCTGGTTGGACCGGCACAGCCCCGTGGACCAAGAAGTCCTGGATTACGGCTGCGGCTCGGGCATCTTGGCCATCGGCGCCCTGGCCTTGGGCGCCCGTCATGCCTGGGGCGTGGACATCGACCCTCAGGCCATGACCGCCACCCGGGAGAACGCCCAGCGCAACGGTATCGCCCCGGAACGACTGCATGCGGCGCTGCCCGACGCCCTGCCGGACGAACTCCGTTTTGACCTGACCATGGCCAACATCCTGGCCGGCCCTCTGATCGCCCTCGCCCCGGCCCTGGGTCGACGCACCCGGGCGGGAGGACACATCATCCTCGCCGGACTGCTGGACCGCCAGGCCGAAGAAGTCGCTTCCGCCCATGACTCCTGGTTCGAGATGAGCGTGGCCGATCAGCAGGACGGCTGGACGCTGTTGCAGGGCGTCCGGCGCAGCGACATCACCTGACCCTCATGCTCACCTGCTGCCCCCATTGCCGGCACCGGTTCCACGTCAGCGATGCGGAACGGGAGGCCTGGGGCGGCCAGGTGAGATGCGGCGACTGCGGTCAGGTATTCGATATCCGGACCACCCAGAACGAGCCCGTGGAGGACCTGGCTCAGCCGGACTTCGGAGAGCGCCCCCGCAAGCTGAACCTGGGCGCGTTCGGCGTTTCCCTCCAGGACGCAGAGGCGCCCCGCGCCGTCGCCCGTGACAAACCGGGTCCTGGTGCCCCCGACGCCTCCCCTGAACCACCGCGGCGACGACCGCCCGGGAACGAGACCCGGGATATTGCACCCACCTCGGTCCCGACGACCCCCGCCATGATCCCGGCCGTCCTAAAGGATGACCTGACCGTCGCGCACCCACCCCGTCGTTCCCTGCGCAGCACCCTGGCCTGGGGCCTGGCCTGCCTGTTTCTGATCCTGGCCCTGATGGCCCAGCTGGCCTACGAGGAACGCGAACAGTTACTGGCACATCCCGAGCTGGAACCCTGGGTACGCCAGGCCTGCGACCTGCTGGGCTGCCCGTTGCCGCCGCGCACCGACCCCGCCTCACTGCACCTGATCAGCCGTCAGGTACACAGCCATCCCGGTCATCCCGGCGCCCTGATGATCACCGGCCGCCTGGAAAACCGGGCCGACTTCCATCAGCCCTGGCCGATCCTGGAGATGATCTTCATGGACATCATGGGCAACCCGATGGCGGCACGGCGCTTTGCCCCCGAGACCTATCTGGTCCACCCCCCGGAAGGACTCATGCCGCCGTCACAACCGGCGGACATCCGCCTGGATGTGGGGGATCCGGGACCGGCGGCGGTGTCCTATGAATTCCGATTCCTCGCCCCCTGAACAACATATCCCTGCCCCGCCCGGGAACAAGGGCTTTATACCCTGCCCCCCACTGGGTATCATGGTTGGTCCGGCGCAAACCACGCATCACGCCCTTCAAGACCCATGCATATCGGACCCTACACCGTCGACCCGCCACTGATCCTCGCGCCCATGGCGGGCATCACCGACCGCCCCTTCCGTCAATTGTGCCGACAGCAAGGTGCCGGTCTGGCGGTCTCGGAAATGGTCCACTCGGACATGAGCCTGTGGGGGACCACCAAGTCCCGCCTGCGCCTGGACCAGGAGGGCGAGATCGGCCCCCGCAGCGTCCAGATCGCCGGCTATGACCCCGACATGATGGCCGAGGCCGCCCGGGCCGCCGTCGAGCTGGGCGCCCAGATCATCGACATCAACATGGGCTGTCCCGCCCGCAAGGTGGTCAACCGCAGCGCCGGTGCCGCCCTGCTGGCCGACCCGCCCCGGGTGGCCCGCATCCTGGCGGCTGTCGTCGCCGCCGTGCCGGTGCCCGTCACCCTCAAGATCCGCCTCGGCGTCGACCGGGATCACATCAATGCCCCCGACATCGCCCGTCTGGCCCGGGATCACGGCATCCTGGCCCTCACCGTCCACGGCCGCACCCGCGCCTGCGGCTTCAAGGGGACCGTGGACTACCAGGCCATCACCCGGGTCAGGCAGGCGGTGGACATCCCCATCATCGCCAACGGCGACATCCGCACCCCCGAGCAGGCCCGGCGGGTACTGGAGATCACCGGCGCCGACGCCCTCATGATCGGCCGCGGCGCCCAGGGCCGTCCCTGGCTGTTCCGGCAGATCCAGCACCACTTGACCCACGGCAAGCATCTGCCCGATCCCACCCCGGCCCAGGTCCATGACCTGCTGCAGGCCCATCTGGGCCGGATGTACGATTTCTACGGGGAAAGCCTGGGGGTGCGTACCGCCCGCAAGCACATCGGCTGGTACCTGGACGGCCGCCCCGGCGCCGCCGATTGGCGCCCCCGCATCCTGCGCGCCCCGGATCGTGCCACTCAGCAACAGCTGATCACCCGCTACTTCCAGTCGCTCCCCCAAGGCGAGGAAATTGCCGCATGAATCACGAGGTCAAGGGAGAGAGCGAAACCCTGGCCAAGGCCGTGCACCAGGCCCTGGACGACTATTTTGCCCACCTGGACGGCCACGAGCCGGACAACGTCTATCGACTGGTGATGGAAGAAGTGGAGCGCCCCCTGCTGGCCTCCGTGCTCAGGCACTGCGACGGCAACCAGAGCCGGGCGGCGCAGTATCTGGGGTTGAACCGGGGGACGTTGCGAAAGAAGTTAAGGCAATATGGGTTGGCGTGAGTTCACCGAGGGGCGTGGCATGGACAGGCTTGCAGAAGAAGAAAAAATCCACCGCCGCTTTCAGCGGCGCCAAACATGCCGGTGCCGTTAAAAGCAGTCATCAAAAGCACCCAAAAAGCACCCACACATAACGGCCTGCAGCACTCAACCCGCCATACCATCAATAAATGTGAGCCTGAAATAAACGTCGAAAATATTTACATATCGCTCGAAAAACCGTGCTTCACTTCAAAAATTTACTTACACTACAAAAGCAACGCGCTGATTTAAAAAGAAATAAAAAAACCAAAAAAAATGGCCCGTTTATTGCTGAATATTTCATGGAATTCCTTGGCAGTTTGTCAACGAATGAACATGTTTACAGGCACGAGGGCCATCCCATGAAGCTTTCAAAAGAAAAAGTTATACTTGCGGGCCTGGCTTGTAGCCTTGCGGGAGCAGCCCAGGCTGCGCCCATCACAACTTGGCAGGTAGAAGTCGAGACCGCCTTTGTTCAGAGCTCAGTGACCCCGACCGGAGTCACTTTCGTCGGCCCCACAGAATTGAGGTGGGGTGACCCAGCTACTACAGCTGGAGACAGCGGCCTTATCATCTCCAATTCACCGGCCGACACCTTGGTCAATACCAACGGCTCGCCGGTCCCCAATGTCTCCATCACCCACCGCAACAACCCTATTTTTGCAGGATCGCCCTCGCTACTGTCTGTGGATATCGCATCCACCCTGACGCTGACGCCCTTCGCCCCCAGCGGAGCGGGCCTACCCGCTCAAACCATCACCTTCAGCGTCAACTTTTTTGAAACACCCAATGAACCTTCGACCTGCGCTGATGGCGAACCAAACAACATCGGTGTCAATATAAACGGTTGCGCCGACATTTTCGTGATCAACCAGAACTCGATCAATTTTGCCTTCACCTACCCGGATATCGGCGGCGATACGCCTGATTTTGCACGCACCTACTTCATCAGCTTCTTGGAACTCACTTCCGGCCTAAACCCTCTACCCAACGCCGCCTGTAACGCAGTGTCCGGCGTTTCCGCACCATGCCTGGGCTTCCGCACCCCGGAAAATCAGACCACGACTTTCCAGTTTGCAGCCCTGATCACAACCGATCCGGTCCAGGTAGAGGTGCCTGAACCGGCCAGCATCGGCCTACTCAGCCTTGGTCTTGGCGCCATCGGACTGATGATGCGGCGGCGCAAACAGGCTCCCGCCTGATATTTGAAAATCGACGCAAGACAGTAAAACACACACGCATCACACGGAAGGGCGGCCTTGAGGCCGCCCTTCCGTGTGATGCGTGTCATACTGAAATAAACTCCCACGCAAATGTTTGACAAGCAATTTTTTTCAAACCCCTGAGACCCCGCGCATCTGGGACAAACGGTGATCCACGTATGCAGCCGGCTGCTCATACCGGTGTCACGACGAACAATCAGGCATTGGGTTGAATGATCACCATAATCACCGCGTCCCCACCCACTTGGACTTACCGTTTCTGAGGAACATACGCCTTCACGGCCTGACGAGAAACAGCCACAGGAAAAAGATCATCAGCGACGAAATTTTTTAGCCGTAAAAAGAACACGTTATGCCATATCCGACAACCATCACCGAATAAGCGGAACCGCAAGCCTTGCAGTGGCGTCAAGGGCTATACTGATCAAGGAAAAACATCGGAACACTACATGAGCGTCGGGATACTGAAAAGCAACACCATGATTCGAAGCCTGTTCGCCGTCAGCCTCATGATCGGCCTGGCCTTAGGCGTGGACGCAGCCGAGGAAAAGCCCGTCACCACCCGCTCATTAGATACCATTGGCTTCCACCCGGTACGCAGCGCCCCGGCAACCACCGTGAGCCTCAACGATACCCGCGTGAGTGCCGAGATTCATGGCGTGCTGCGGGAGGTAGTCGTGCGGGTGGGAGAAGGCGTGGAGGCGGACGCCCTGCTGGCACGGATTGATTGCGAGGAACATACCCTGGACCTGCAGCAGGTTCGCGCCATGACCCAGGCTGCACGGGCGGACGCCGAGTTCGCACAGTTTCAATTGGGAAGAGCCCAGGAGCTGGCACGCCGACAGGCCGTGTCCGCCGAACTCCTGAACGAGCGCCAGGCCCAGTCCTCGCGCACCCGGGCCGAGGTAGCGCGACTGGAAGCCGCCACCCGCTCTGCCCAGCGACGCATCAACCTGTGCGAGATCCGCGCCCCCTTCGATGCCGTGGTCATCGAACGCTTGAGTAGCGTCGGTGAACTGGTGCAGGCCGGCACCCCAATCGCGCGGATTCTCGACGCCCGCGACCTGGAGGTCAGCGGCAATATCCAACAGCAGGACCTGCCCGCCCTGCAGGCTGCCGGGAAAATCCGTTTCGTGGCGGCGGGCGCGCATTATCCAGTTGAGTTACGTGCCATTTCACCCATAGTAGACCAGCGACTTCGCAGCGTGGATGTGCGGTTTGTGTTCACGGAAGAAACCACCCTACCCGGCCAAGTGGGGCGTATTGAATGGGTTTCGGACCTGCGTCATGCACCCGCCGACCTATTAGTACGACGTGCAAACGATCTGGGAATCTTTGTGGAAGAGGATGGCCGGGCCAGATTCATTACCACCCCTGAGGTACGCGAGGGACAACCACCCTCGCTGGACTTGCCCGGGGATACCCGACTGATCGTCGATGGGCGCTTCGGCTTGCTTGACGGAGATACCGTCCGGGTCATTGAGCACTGATG
>NZ_JAJNQM010000065.1:0-20577 GCF_022227785.1 Ectothiorhodospira lacustris
TGGTGTCGTGCATGCCGATGACCTTCTCCAGCGCGTCCTGGAAAAGCATGGCGGCGGCCACAACCCCCTGAGGGTCTGAATCGGCCTCGCCGCCCTGATGGGTTCGGTGATTGACCCGCTTGAATATCAGGCTGCCCCGTTCATCCTGAGCAGAATCCAGGTACAGCAACGAGACGGGGTGGGTGCCGATGACCCTGCCTGTACTGACTGCGCGCATCAGGGCAATGCGATGACTCCTGTGGGAGCCCATGTCAAATCCCAGGGTGGACCAGCCTTTGCCCGGCGGCTCAATATAGAGTGCCGGATAGTGGATTCTCAATGAATCCTCGGGCACCAGACGAATGCCGTCCACAGGGTTGTATTCATGGAGCCGGAATCCGGGCAGTCCATTGATCCGGGCCTGAGCCTCCGTGAGGAGGCGGGTGTCCGGCGTGACCCTGGGTACCCACATGTAGGCCTGAAGCGGGGAACGTTCCGTCAGCGGGCGAACGTAGTCAATAAAATCGAGGCGACCGTCCGCACCGTGAACTTCCATGAAACGCGCCAGTACATGCAGATCGTCCGATGCCCTTTGAAACACTTCGCGGAGTCGCTGCGCATACTGCGAGGCTTGCCGATCGAAGACTCGGAGCTGTTCCTGTTCGGTGATCTGTCGCGCCAGAAGCGTGCCAAGGGCCGTGAACAGGAGGCCGATGATCAAGGTGGTGACGACGATAGCTGCCAGTTCCCCCTGTTCCTGGTGGTCTTGATTCTGTTCGACCGGCCTGAGTGCCCGGACGATCGCCACGGCAAAGATGAGCAGAAGCAGGCCGGCAACGCCCAAGCCGGGCAGCCATGTCCGCATCAGGTTGCGATCCCGCAGATCCGTGGGGATCTCCAGGCTGACGATCAGCAGGACCTCGCCGGTACGGGGATGGAGGATGGGCGCCAGGGCGCGGGTGTAATGGCCGTATTCGTCCGCATGCCTGTCGGTAAAAAGCGCTTGACCGGTGTTGATGATGGTCTGCAGATCGTCTGATGATCCCTTGTAGGGTTCTCCCTGCCGCCCGGCATCGGGCGGGGCATGGCTTTCCGGTCCGTACAGGAACATGCCTTCGCGGGGGATGATCGTGACGATCCTCAGGTGTGAGTGCAGCGCCGCAAACGATTTCAGCTGTCTTGTGATGCCGTCCAGTACCGGGGTGCGTTGTCGCAGATTCCCCCTTGCCATGGCTTCGGCATCTTCCCAACCCAGCGCCGCGGCAAGTTGGGTCACCTGGTTCAGAAGGCGTTCCTGGAGGGTATGAGTCGCAATGTTGGCCTGCCACAGGGAGAGGGCCAGCACCAATATGATCAGTGCGCCGCCGACCAGTCCCAGGGACAGGGCCACTCCCCTGCGCTGTGAAAACCAATCCATGATGGTGTTTTTTTCCTGGAATGCTCGATGGAGGGCACGATTACACAAGATATATTTTTTGACTGTAAAAATAAATTCAAAAAATTTGCAGCAGTGGTTTCCAGTTCTATTCGCCGCTTTTTAAGTAATATTGAGATTTCAAAAATGGAGATTTCGCAAATGATCAGTCAGCGCATTGTGGTGGTCTGCCCTACCGGAAATGGGGCAGGGGGGGGTGGCGTCCTTGACAGTGGGCCGGAGGGCAACTTAACTCAGTAGAGCAAGCGGATCGTGAGTCAGTCCCATGTGTCTTTCGACGGGTACGCAGCCATGCCCATATTCAGCGGATTGAACTACGTCAATGTGGGTCCCCGTGGGCACTTCACGCCCAGTGGGGCGATCAGGACCACGCCCGACGACATCGACGCCATCTTCTCCCATCTGGCGACCCATCAGATCAATAAGCTGGTCATCCACTTCCACGGCGGTCTGGTGCGGGAGTCCGCAGGTCTGGAGGTGGCCCGCAAGCTGACACCCGTCTACACCCGGGCGGAAAGCCACCCCGTGACCTTCATCTGGGAGACGGGCCTGCTCGAAACCCTCTCCCGCAACCTGACCCGGTTGCACGAGACCCGGCTCTTCACGAATCTGCTTACCTATGTGGTTCGGCATGTGGCCAAGCGACTGGGTGGCGGTATCGGTGCCAAGGGTCCGGGAGAGGTCATGAGCGATGAAGAAATCCTGGCGGAATTGTTGCGAGACGATGCCTTCGACCGCTTCGATGCCGGTGCCCGGGGCGGTGCCCGGGGGATCCGCGTGGAGGATCTGCCCCTGATCCAGGATGAGATCGAAGCGGAAGTGGCCCTGGAGATGGAAGCCGATGCCACTTTGGTTGATTTGCTGGACAGCGGCATGGCGGAGACCGAATACCTGAAGCCTGACGTGATGGGCGCCCCCTCCACCGGTGCCGCCAAAGGGATCGTCAGCACTGCCCGCCTGGTCAAGGCCGTGGCGGTGGTTTCCTTCCAGGTGCTGCGACGTTTTGTGCGGGGCACGGATCACGGTCTGTACCCCACCGTGGTGGAGGAGATCCTGCGGGAACTCTACTTGGCCGATTTCGGTGCCTGGGTGTGGGGCGGAATGAAGCAGGTCGCCCAGGACATGTGGTTACCCAATGGGGCGGCGATCACCCAGGACAGTCACGTGGGGACCTATTTTCTTGAAAAACTATCCGCTTATCAGCAGGCCCATCCGGGATTCATCGTCGATCTGGTAGGTCACAGCGCCGGTGCCATCGCCATCTGTGAGATGTTCAAGGCCGGCGTGCGGAGTCAGTTGCCGTTGACGGCGCGCTGGCTGATCTTCCTGGCTCCCGCCTGCCGCACGGATCTGTTCCTGGAAGAGGTGGTCATGCGCCCGGAGCGGTTTGCACATTTTCGCATGTTCACCATGAAGGACGCCCTGGAGACCCAGGACAGGCTGGTGCCCGGCATCTACACCCGGTCTCTGCTGTATTTCATCGCCGGAGCGCTCGAAGACGAGCCGGGAGTCGGGATCGCGGGACTGCACCGGCAGTCATCGGGACAGGCGCCCTACGATGAAGGCATGTACCGGCAGGTCCGGACATGGCTGGATCAAGGGCACCGGCGGGTCCTTTCCTCCACCGGCCAGGTCCCACCCGGGCTGATCAGTCATGCAGCCCGACACGGGGATTTTGACGACGACGAAGCCACCCGGGACAGTCTGGTGGCGCTGATTTCGTGACGAGGCCGGTCTCGTGTCCCGACAGCCCCTTGACTATGCACTGGTGATCGGCATCAATCATTACCCCTGGTATGGCGATGGTAGCCGTTCTTTGCAGGGGGCCATCCAGGATGCGGAAGACGTGGCCGAGTGGCTGCTGGACCAGCAGACCGGAGGTGGATTGGCGGCGCATCACCTGAAACTCGTCACTTCCCGCCTGGATCCTCTGGCACCGGCCAAGCAAGATATCGACGACGCCCTGCAAATCCTGGTGAAACAGGCCAGGGACGAGGGTGCCCGCCGTTTCTACTTTTATTTCAGCGGCCATGGTCACGTGAGTGGCGAGGTTCGCCACGATGTGGCGCTTTGTCTGCCAAGCTGGTCCCGGGACCGCCGTCATGCCGCCCTGAGTTCCTGCCGTTATCTGGATTATCTTCTCAAGTGCACCCCCTTCACCGAGATTGTCGTCATGCTCGACTGCTGCCGGGTGCGCCAGGTGGCGGCCATCGGCAATGCCTCCGATCTGGATTGCCCCCTGCCGGCTGGGCTGCCGCGCAGCGTTTTCGTGGCCTATGCCAGCGAATTTCTCAAGGCGGCCTTTGAGGGTGGTAGTACCGCGCGGGGTGATGAGTCCGGGGCAGAGGAGGACGATGAGGTCATGGAGGTGCGGGGCTATTTCACACGGGCACTGCTCTCAGGTCTGCTTGCCGGGGCCGCCCGGCCGGAGGGCGGGGTGACCGCCAGGGGGCTCAAGCAGTACCTGGAAGTCCACGTGGAACGGATGAGCGATTTCAGGCAGCGGCCCCAGATCCCCCTGGACATGAGTGAGGATGTGGCAGACAGCATGCTGTTTGGCAGCGCGCTTCCCGAATCCAATGTGGAGATCCATTTTGCCGCGGACCGACATGGCATGATCGAACTGATCGGTCCCACCGCCGAGGTGCTGAAACGGGACGATGTGTCCACGGGGCCGTGGCAGGTGCGACTTGAACAGGGGCTGCATGTGCTGCGGGAGGTGGACACGGAACAGGAGCAGTTGTTGCGATTCATGCCCACGTCCGGAGTGACCCATGTGCAGTTCTGAAACCAATGGCCTGTTCCAGTCTCTGCGCGCCTCAAGTCCTGATCCCGGTGACGTTCATGAACTTGGAGTGCGGGTGGTGGATGCCCGTGGACAGATATCCATGGATACACGCATCACCCTTCTCAATGGCTGGGATGTGTCCACTGCCCAGGGACAGGGACAACTGAAGGCCACCCTTCCTAAAGGGTTGTATACCCTGCGTCTGGAGCGTGCCGGTGCGGTGCGGGAAAAGACCCTGCAGCTCACTGCGGAACTGCAGCTCCAGGAGCATGAACCGCGACGGGAGTCCGGGTTGCCCGCCTTCGACACGGTCGATGTCCACGAATACTACGCCTATACCGCCAGAGATCTCAGCCATCGGGATACCGATAGCAAAGGTGTCTTGCTGGCCGGGCATGACGGTAGCGACAGGGGCCGGTTGTTCCTGTTCGTCCGGGCCGCTCGGCGGGGCGCCCATGGCGGCAGGGATATTGCGGCCGCTCTGTCCCTGCACGCGCTGGACGGCCGGTTGCTGACCGATTTCGGCGCTGAGGTGATCGTCAAGGATGAGAACGATGGCTGGATGGCCTTTTCAGCCCCCGTTGCATCGGGAAGCTATGTTCTGCGTTTCAGTGGGCTGGGGGCCATGGAAATGCTGGTGACGGTATTTGACGGCTGGGAGACTCAGCTTTTCATCCCCTTTGAACATCGGCCGCGCCTTGAGCGTGGCAGCCTGCTTCTGGCCCGGGCAGGGCAGGGCTTCGATCCCGATGACCGTGCGGCACAGGCCGTCGACGCCGGGCTGGCGGGTCTGCGGGATGGTGTAGACCTGCTGCCCCGGACAGAACGGGACATGCTGCTGATGGGCAAGTTCGACAACCCCATGCTGGGCCTCATCGGTGCCCATCTGCTGTTGCTGGATTCTGCGCCGGACTGGCCGCTGTTCCAGACCGTGCTCGGCAATCTGGAGGGGCTGTTGCCCGGAGCCATGGACGTGCACGCCCTGCGCCTGGCGGCCACCCTGCGACAAGGTGGCGATTTGCCGGATCTGGCCGTGATATCCCCGCCCATGCTCAGCCGGGGACTGGCTGCGATCCTGGAGGCCAGCGGTGTCAGGCCCGAGATCGTCCCCGAGGGTGGCTTCATCGAGAGGATTTCCCCCTATCTGCAGTCGGGGTCCAACTGGACCAACTGGAGCCTGGAGGGAGGCGGGGATCCCCGGCAGTTCAGTCGCCTGGCCGATGCCGAACTTGATTCAACACTGACCCCTGAAGTGGAGCAGGGGGTGGGATCTCCGGGAGTCGCCGTCGCCATGGAGGCGCTGGTGGCCATCGGTGCCGCAGGACGGGTGCTGCCCTCGGTACTGTCGAATATCGCTCCGGCCACCGGCGCCGGCCTGTCAGAAGTGTTGACCGAGATCGCGCGGCCGGGGGTGAAACAGGTCCTGGAATGGGCTCACACCCGGGGAGGCGCAGTAACCCGCAAGGTGGCCCATCAACTGGTCATGGACGGCATTGACGCTGCGTTGCGCAAGGCCGTGCAACGATCACCGCTTCACGCCCCAACAGCCGATTTGCCCCCGTGGGTCCTGTCGCTGCTGGCGGAGATCCATGGGCGGGGCGCACCGGTGGATCTGGCGGCCGTTGCCCGCGAGGCGCATTTGCCCCTGGGCCTGCTGCAGCGGGCTCTGGACAGGCCGGCAACGGTATCCGGGCAGACGCCGGGCGGTGTGCCGCCGGAGGGGAAGTAGAATAAAAAAAAGCCCGGACGATTGTCTGGGCTTTTTTTATGCCTGGCTCCCCGGGACGGGCTCGAACCGCCGACCTAGTGATTAACAGTCACCCGCTCTACCGACTGAGCTACCGGGGAATTGCTTTGGAAGCCCGGCATAATACGGATCCCGCCGGGCTTCGTCAACACCTTTTGTTAGCCTTCCACCGCGCGGGCGATTCTTTCCACCGCCTGCTTCAGGTTGTCCATGCTGGTGGCGAAGGAAATGCGCACGTGACCTTCGGCACCGAAGGCGGAGCCGGGCACCAGGGCCACGCCCACCTTGTCCAGCAGGTACTCGGAGAACTTCACGTCGCTGTCCATGCCCAGCTTCTCCATCGCCCCCTTGACGTTGGGGAAGGAGTAGAACGTGCCGTCGGAGGGCAGGCATTCCACGCCGGGGATGGCGTTCAGGGCCGCCACCAGGTAGTCATGACGCTGCTCGAAGGCCTTGCACATCTCGCCCACACAGCCCTGGTCGCCGTTGAGGGCGGCCTCGGCGGCCTCCTGGGCGATGGAGGTGGGGTTGGAAGTGCTCTGGGACTGGATCTTCTTCATGGCGGAGATCAGGGCCTTGGGGCCGCCGGCATAGCCGATGCGCCAGCCGGTCATGGCATAGGCCTTGGAGACGCCGTTGAGCACGATGGTGCGTTCATACAATGCCGGGCAGGCCATGAGGATGTTCACGAAGGGCGCGCCCCGGAACATCATGTGCTCGTACATGTCGTCGGTGGCCACCAGCACATGGGGATGACGCAGCAGCACTTCGGCCAGGGCGGCCAGTTCCTCGTGGCTGTAGGCCACGCCGGTGGGGTTGGAGGGGCTGTTGATCACCACCAGGCGGGTGCGCGGGGTGATGGCGGCTTCCAGCTGCGCGGGGGTCATCTTGAAACCCTGGGACTGATCGGCGGAGACGATCACCGGCTGGCCGTCGGCCAGCAGCACCATGTCCGGGTAGGAGACCCAGTAGGGCGCAGGGATGATGACTTCGTCGCCTTCATTCAGCAGTGCCTGGGCCAGGTTGAAGAAACTCTGCTTGCCGCCGCAGGAAACCAGGATCTGGTCGGGTTGGAAGTCATGACCGTTGTCACGCTTGAATTTGTCGATGATGGCCTGCTTCAGGCCGGGGGTGCCGTCCACCGCGGTATAACGGGTCTTGTTGTTGCGGATGGCGGTGATGCCGGCTTCCTTGATGGGATCCGGCGTATGGAAATCGGGCTCGCCGGCACCCAGGCCGATCACGTCGCGGCCCTGGGCCCGCAGCTGGGCGGCAAGGGCGGTCACGGCCAGGGTGGGGGAGGGCTTGATGCGCTGAACGCGGGAAGAGAGCTTGATGTCCAAGGCGATGTCCAGGGAATGCGTGTGTGGATGGGGTTCTGCGTGTGCACACCCGGCGGGGGTGCAAGGGCGCGTACAGGAAAGACGCGCCGAGTCAAGGTAGGATGATACTGAAACCCGGTGGATAAGATAAGCCCATGGACTCATGTTTCCAGCTCAAGACCCCATACACCCCGGCCGGCGACCAGCCTGCCGCCATCGCGCAGTTGCTTGATGGCCTGGACGCCGGACTGGCCCATCAGACCCTGCTGGGGGTGACCGGCTCCGGCAAGACCTTCACCATTGCCAACGTCATTCAGCGCGCCCAGCGTTCGGCCATCATCCTGGCTCCCAACAAGACCCTGGCGGCCCAGCTCTATGGGGAGATGAAGGAGTTCTTCCCGGACAACTCGGTGGAATACTTCGTCTCCTACTATGACTACTACCAGCCGGAGGCCTATGTCCCGTCTTCGGACACCTTCATTGAGAAGGACTCCGCCATCAACGATCACATCGAGCAGATGCGCCTGTCCGCCACCCGCGCCCTGCTGGAGCGCCGTGACGCCATCATCGTCGCCAGTGTGTCCGCCATCTATGGCCTGGGTGACCCCCGCGCCTATCTGCAAATGGTGTTGCACCTGAAGCGCGGCGATGTCATCGACCAGCGCCTGATCCTGCGCCGCCTGGCGGAACTGCAATACACCCGCAACGACCTGGAGCTCAAACGGGGCACCTATCGGGTGCGGGGCGAGGTCATAGACATCCACCCGGCGGAGTCGGACCGGGAGGCGGTGCGCATCGAACTCTTCGACGAGGAGATTGAGCAGCTCTCCTATTTCGATCCCCTCACCGGGGAGGTGCTGCGTCGGGTGCCACGCCTGACCATCTACCCCAAGACCCATTACGCCACCCCCCGGGAGACCCTGCTGGCGGCCATCGAACAGATCAAGGACGAACTGCGGGACCGCCTGGAGGTGCTGCGCCGGGCGGATCAACTGGTGGAGGCCCAGCGCCTGGAACAGCGGACCCGCTTTGATCTGGAAATGATGCTGGAACTGGGCTACTGCTCGGGGATCGAGAACTACTCCCGCTACCTGTCCGGACGCAACGCCGGGGAGCCGCCGCCCTGTTTCCTGGACTACCTGCCCGATGATGCCCTCCTGATCATCGACGAGAGCCACGTCACCGTGCCCCAGCTGGGGGCCATGTACAAGGGGGATCGGTCCCGCAAGGAGACCCTGGTGCAATACGGTTTCCGGCTGCCCTCCGCCCTGGACAATCGGCCCTTGCGCTTTGAGGAGTTCGAGGCCCTCTCGCCCCAGACCATCTTCGTCTCCGCCACGCCCGGCTCCTATGAGCAGGAAAAGGCCGGCCAGGTGGTGGAGCAGGTGGTGCGTCCCACCGGGCTGGTGGACCCGGCCGTGGAAGTGCGCCCCGCCGCTACCCAGGTGGATGATGTACTCTCCGAGATCCGTCTGCGGGTGAAGGCGAACGAGCGGGTCCTGATCACCACCTTGACCAAGCGCATGGCCGAGGATCTCACCGATTATCTGGGTGAGCACGGGGTCCGGGTGCGCTACCTGCATTCGGACATTGACACCGTGGAGCGGGTGGAGATCATACGCGACCTACGCTTGGGAGAATTCGACGTGCTGGTGGGGATCAACCTGCTGCGGGAGGGGCTGGACATGCCGGAGGTGTCTCTGGTGGCGATCCTGGACGCGGACAAGGAAGGCTTCCTGCGCTCGGAGCGTTCCCTGATCCAGACCATTGGCCGGGCGGCCAGAAACCTCAACGGCAAGGCCATCTTGTACGCGGATACGATCACCGGCTCCATGCGTCGGGCCATGGACGAGACGACTCGCCGCCGGGACAAGCAGATTGCCCACAATCAGGCCCATGGCATCACCCCCAGGGGGGTGCAAAAGCGCATCGCCGATATCATGGAAGGGGCCTATGCCGGCGGTGCCATGGCCGCGCCGAAACGCCATGCCAAGGTGGCCGAAGAAGAAGTACGCTATGCACGGCTGTCAACCCGGGACATGCTCAAGGAGATCAGTCGCCTGGAGGCGCGCATGCTGGAACATGCCCGTAATCTGGAATTTGAAGAAGCGGCCCGTCTGCGGGACGAGGTCGCACGTCTGCGTGAGGGGATGTTGGGGGTGGTGGAATCATGAAGTCCAGGATCTTGTCTGTCCTGACCCTGCTGGGGGCATGGGCATGGAGTCTTTCCGCCGGTCTGGGAGCAACGACCCTGTCGCTGCAACCGGGCTCGGATCTGGTGGGCGAGTTGCGGCATGTGGAGGCCCGCCATGAGCATACCCTGATCGACATCGCCCGCAGCCATCAGGTGGGGTTCGAGGCCATTCGCAACGCCAACCCGGACCTCAACACCTGGATCCCCGGCGAAGGGGCCAGGGTGCTGCTGCCGCTGCAGTTCGTGCTGCCGGATGCGCCGCGGCGGGACATCGTCATCAACCTGCCTGAGATGCGCCTGTACTACTTTGCCGCGGACGGCAAGCAGGCAATGTCCTATCCCGTCAGCATCGGGCGCATGGACTGGGACACCCCCCTGGGCACGCTGAAGATCACCGAAAAGCGTGAAAATCCCACCTGGACCCCCCCCCAATCGGTGCGGGAGTCCTACGCGGCCCAGGGCAAGAGCCTGCCGGCGGTGGTGCCGCCGGGACCGGACAACCCCATGGGTGAGTTCGCCATGCGGCTGAGCCGCCCCAGTTACCTGATCCACGGCACCAACTGGTCCACCGGCATCGGCATGCGCGCCACCCATGGCTGCATCCGCATGGACAATAACGACATCCGCACCCTCTATGGCCGGGTGCCGGTGGGGACATCCGTCAATATCGTCAATCAGCCTTTCAAGGCTGGCTGGAAGGGGGATGTCCTGTACCTGGAGGCCCACCCACCCCTGGAAGAGTTCAAGGCGGATCACAGCCTTACCCCGGCCGTCCAGCGCATCATGGCCGCGGTGGGAGAAAAACCCGCCCGGGTGGACTGGGAGCGGGTACGCCAAGTGGCCGAGGCCGCCACCGGTGTGCCTCAGCCCGTGGGCTATCAGGGCGAGCTGACGGCCTTGCCCGAGCTGCGTCTGGGGCAGCGTCCCGCGCCGGCGCCGGCACCGGAAGCTGTCGCCGGGGACTGGTTCGTGCAGATGGGCAGTTTCAGCGAAGCCGACCGCGCCCGGATGCTGGGCACCCGGCTGGAGCAGGATGGCTTTGCCGTGAGTGTTTCCGAGTTCAGAAAGGGAGAACGGCGGATGTACCGGGTGCTGCTGGGGCCGGTGGAAGACCGGACAGCCGCCACTGCGCTGGGTGAACAAGTGGCCCGCCGAACGCTGATCGAAGGCATGGTGATACAGCTGCCGCGCTGATTCAGTGGTAATTTGTAGCCCCTGCCCACCAAGTAACACTGAACCGACGGAAACCTGATGACGGCTTCTCAACTGACCATTGGTCGCAAGCTCGGCTTGTCTTTTGGCATGGTGCTGCTTTTATTGCTGGGTATTGCCTTGATCGGTTGGAACGGGCTCCATCGGGTCAGCGAGGCCAATACCCATGCGGCCGAGATCTACGAGCAGGCCATCTTCCAGGTGCAAAAGGAGGTGGATCACCTGGTCTGGGTCAACGGTTTGGCCAATGTCTTCGTCCTGGGTAGCCGCTTTACCGGTCAGCTCGATCACACCCGATGCGATTTCGGGCAATGGTATTACGGTTTCAAGGACAGCGCGGCCTATCAGGCGGCAGCAAGTGATTTTCGCCGTACCTTTGATGCCATCGAAATGCCCCATATCCAGCTGCATCAGACCGCGTTGCGCATCCTGCGCACGGTGGAGAACGGCAATACGCAGGCGGCCCTGGCAGTTTACCAGGACCACACGCTGCCTCATCTGGAGACCCTGCGTCGCCTGCTGACGGAGCTTGGTCAGGCACTGGAACGGGAACGGGACCAGGCCATGGAGCAGGCCCGGACTGCGGCATCGACAGCAACGTTCATCATGGCTGTGACCGTCTTGGCGGCCTTGCTGGCGGCGGTGTTGCTGGGCTTCATGCTCACCCGCGGTATCGTGAATCCCCTTCGGCAAACCACGCATCATCTGCGTGCCATCGCCGAAGGTGACGGGGATCTGACCCGACGTCTGCCCGTTTCTGGCAAAGACGAGATCACGGATCTTTCTTCCGCCTTCAACGCCTTTGCCGATCGCATTCATGCCCTGGTACGGCAGGTGGTCGGGGCCTCGGCACAGCTGGCGTCCGCGGCGGAGCAGCTATCGGCCTCCAGTGAAGAGACCCGGGAACAGGTGCAGCGCCAGCAGTCGGAAGTGCAACAGGTGGCCACCGCCATGAACGAGATGGCGGCCACGGTGCAGGAAGTCGCCCGCAATGCCGCCGAGGCCGCCGTCATGGCTCGAACCTCCGATTCCCAGGCGCAGGCCGGGGGGCGTGAGGTGGATGAGTCCATTCGTACCATCCGGGAGTTGGCCGCGGAAGTGGAGCGTACCGCCGTTGTGATTGGACGGCTTTCCAAGGACAGCGACGAGATCGGCAAGATCCTGGATGTCATCCGGGGGATCGCCGAGCAGACCAACTTGCTGGCCCTCAACGCCGCCATCGAAGCGGCCCGGGCCGGCGAGCAGGGGCGGGGGTTTGCGGTGGTCGCCGACGAGGTCAGGACCCTGGCTTCCCGCACCCAGGCTTCCACCAACGACGTCCAGGCGATGATCGAACGCCTCCAGAATGGAGCCGGCGAGGCGGTTCAGGTCATGGAGCAGGGGCGCGGCAAAGCCCGCCAGGGGGTGGAGCAGGCGGGCAAGGCGGGCGAATCCTTGAACGTCATCACCCGCTCCATCGGCACCATCAATGACATGAATGCTCAGATCGCCAGCGCTGCGGAAGAACAGTCCGCCGTGGCCGAGGAGGTCAACCGCAACGTGGTGAACATCAGTGACGGCGTTGAGCATGCCGCCACCGGTTCCAGACAGATCGCCGCCGCCAGCGATGAGCTGGCCCGGCTGGCCGCTGAGCTGCAGGAGCGGGTCGGGCAATTCAAGGTTTAGTTTCGTCCGCTTGCCGAAAGCTGCTGTTCTTTGTCACCACGCCCGCTCTTTGCCATGACTCCCGCTCTCCTGCCGGGGTACTCCCGCTCTTTGCCATGACTCCCGCTCTCCTGCCGGGGTACTCCCGCCCCTTGCCATGACTCCGGCTCCCTTGCCGTCACTCCCGCCCCTTGCCGTCACTCCCGCCCCTTGCCGTCACTCCCGCGAAGGCGGGAGTCCAGGGTTTTCACTCCGTTGCCTGGATTCCCGCCTTCGCGGGAATGACGTTTTTGGGGGCGTCTCCGGGAATGACGTGACGGCTTTTGATTGCCGGATTAATAGTCTTGTCGGATCGACGGTTTAACTAATATCTACGCGAGATTACGCAGCAGACGTGTACCGGTTTGCAGAGACCGGGGCTTGCCAATGGTGATCCGAGTGAACTCGGGGTAAAGCGCGCCTCCGGCGTCAAGCCAGTGGGCAGTCAGTTTGGTCAAAAGTGGCGCGAAAGTCTATCTAATGATAGAAAACCCCCAGCCTTTCTCCCAGTTCCTTGAGTTTCCTTTTCAGTCGGATTTCATCCAGCAGGAACCTCTCGATTTTCCCGTCATGGGCCTGCAGCCCATGGGTCAGGGCATTGCGCAGGTGGTTCAATTGGCGGAAACCTTCCGCCGAGTGTTTGAGAGTGTCTCGGGCGGTTTCCCGATCTTCATACTGATTCACTTGTCCCCCACTCCGCAGGACTTCCGCCGAGATCACCGACTCCAGGGAAAAGATGGCCGCCCGCACATAATCCTCCCGATCCAGATACTGCCGGGCCAGGGCGCCTTCCCAGGCCGCCCGGTCTCGTCGCTTGTGCCAGGCCACTCTTTGCTCCAGTTCCCGGCGAAACAGGGTGGCTGCCGGGTCGTCCGCCGGAAAACGATCCGGCTTGCTGGACCATCCCGTGAGCGCCTCGCGCGCCTTCACCGGGTTGTTGGTGCGCTCCAGGAACGCGGCCCGGGCCAGCTGTTCTCCCGCTGGACCCAGCAAGGGGGCAAAGGCACCATAGTCGCCATCCTTGTCGTAAGTATTGAGTGTCTGCAGCCAGTCCGCGATGCCCAACAGACCAATCAGATTGTGTACTGGCGCCTGACCGGTATCCGGGTCATAGGCCCCGTACCAGATTCCGTCGATGCTCGCGCCACGGGCCACTCGCAGATACAGGGCTGCCAGCAGCGCAAGCATGGGCAGATGCCGGAAACCGTGAGTGACATCGATATGGACCCGATCATTGGCCTGTACATGGTGGGCCATGATGCTCAGGATGTCCGTCTGTTCCTTCTCGGTGCGACAGTAGGGGATGAGTACCAGGTGCACCTCACAGCCCAGGTGGTCCGCCAGCGGTCCGGTCAGCGGGGCGAGCAGGTCCGGTGTCACCCGCTTTTCCTCCACCGCCTGTATCAATCGCAGGTGATCCCCTTCGGGCAGGTTCACCCCGTCATCGAACAGGTGATCCCACATACTGCCGGATGTGCCCATGATGATCAGTCGTTCGGCGCCCAGACGCCGACGCAGGGGCCAGCCGAAAAAAGCCGTTGGTTCGGCGTCCATGCCGTCGCCGAAGTCATAGCAGGTGGTGCGATAACGCCCCTCCTGTCTAGGGGCACGGCCGAGGAAGGTGAGGAGTGTGGTCATGGGTGCTTTTCCCTTGGTTATATTTTGCCTTGCCCGGCTCAGTCCACAATACGGATCTGCTCCGGTGTCAACCCAAGACGATACTTGCGCGGTCGTGACCCGCCATCCTGGACTTTGTAGGTCTCAAATGACGGACCGAGCTGGGTGCGAAGACTCTTCTGAAGTCGGGAGAGTAACTGCGAAAAGTAATGGCCGTCCATGCCCTTGCTCAGGGCATTTTCCGTCATCTCGTTGTCCGCCATCGGCGTCTTCTGCACTGCCTGCAGGGCTTCTAGATAGCGGTCACGCCATGCCGCATCGGGGACTTCCTTGCAAGGGGCTTCCAGCGGAGGAAGACTGTCCATGGCGCGCCTTGCAAACAGCACATACAGGGCCATCTGGGTGGGGGAGAGCTGGATATTCCGCCTGCCCAGGGTGAGGCTTCTTTCCGGCAAACGGATGACCAGGCTGGGCGGCGCAAAGGCCTCCCGGGCATTTTCCACGACTTCACGGTAGGTGACCCGACCTTCCATCAACCGGGTATCCAGGCCATGCCGAAGACCGACGAAAGGAATGTCGGCGAGGGTGACCGTCGCTTCCCTGGCATCCACGGGACCATGCTTGGGGAGATTGAGTACCCGTGATTGACGACTGGGGTAGAAAAAGTCCCAGGTGGATTCAAAGGGCTCGGATACCAGCACGTGGGAGAGCCGATCCTGGGGACGGCCGAATAGAGACAGGGCATAACCCAGAAAAAATCCCATGGTCTTGCGCCCGCCGGCGATGGACACATGAAGCGCGGAATGTTCGTCTTCGGTCAGGCGACGCACGGTGTCAGTGATCTGGTCGGCGGCTGCCAGATTGTCCGCCGGTGAACGGATATCCTCCAGGGGGCGGCCATCAGGATCCTGAATGATCTGGATATGCGCTTCGGTGAAGGTCATGTCCGGTAGTTCGTATTCGCGACACAAACGGTCAAACCAGCCCGGTTCCTGGGACAGCAATGACAGCCGGGCGCGCTTGGCCCCTTCCAGGGTCGTGAGCAGATGGATTTCCGTGGGCAGAAACCCGGGCGGATCGGCCATCGCCAGCGCATAGAGGGTTTCGGTGACGATCTGGGGAGAAAGCCCGGTCACTGCCAGAAGGATGCGCCTGGGATAATTTGCCGGGTTGTGGTGTGTGGGGTGCATGGCATTCCAGCCTTAGATCAGATGTTTTACGTTGATCGGTATGGGGGTATTGCCAATGGTCACCGGCTGTTCCCCTGGTTCCAGGTCAAGATCGAGCACCGCAATGCCTTTCTCGTCCACCAGTTCGTCCAGCCAGCGGGTGTTCAGTTTGGACGATGACTTGCAGACCTGTCTGCGCAGGGCCAGGATCATCCCGTCCCTTGCCCGAGTCATTCCCACATAAAGCAAACGCCTGGCCTCATCTCCAGCCCGGTCGATGGCTTCCCGGTGTTCGGGATGGCTGGATAGACGCTGTTCCAAGGGGGCAAAGCGTTGCTGGGTGCCAAACGGCCAAGGCCAGTAGTGGATGGTTCGATCGGCCAGTGGATGGTTCAGATCCAGCTCGGTTGAAGCCGCCATGCTCACGCCGAAACCCGATCCCGATATTTCCCGGTCCAGATCGGTCAATATCACCACCGGCCATTCAAGTCCCTTGGCGCCATGATAGGTGATGACCTGGACCGATTGATCGCCCTGCAAAGGGGGTTGCCTGGTTTCGTCCCGTTGCAGATGGCGGATCAGACCCGCCAGGGTCGCCGGTCGGTGGTAAAGCCGACAGCGCGCCTCATAGGCCAGACAACAGCCTCGCAGGGCATCCAGATTGGCCATCCGCCGCAGGGGGCGGTGCCATGCTTGTACCGTGGGAATCAGGTGGATGGCTTCCATGGCCATGAGCAGTGCGTCGGTGGGTGAAGCCTTGACGGCCCACCGGGATCGGGAATCCTCCAGTGCCTGGATCAGCGGATCCCGGCGCCAGTCATCAAGGGCCCGGGCATCGTCGGTGATCAATGCTTCCAGCCATGATGCGTTGGCAGGGTGTTGGTGTGAAAGCGCCACGATTTCCGCAAGCGCCAGCGTGTCACCGACGTCCTGCCAGTAGCGCAGGGCAGCCAGGGCCAGGCGGCATTCGGTGGCTTCCATCAGGCGGCCCTGCTGTGCCGAGGCGGGAATGCCCGCTGCCTCCAGAGCCGCGGCCACTGACTGACAGTGCCTATTCTGAAAACACAGCACTGCCAGGTCGCCGGGCTGTAGTTCCGGGCGTTGTTCCAGCAACTGGACGATGCCTTTCACCAATGCCCGGTTCGCCTCATCGCCACTGCGGCCATGCAGATGCCAGGCTTCGAGCCATCCACCCTCCGCATCCTTGCCCGGCGGTAGATCAAGGGAGATATCCTCTGCGCTGCGTTCATGGAATACCCGGGTGAATACGGCATTGCAGAAGTCCACCAGACGTGCCCTTGAGCGCCATGAAGTGGTCAGGGACTGCGTCTGTCGCACTTGGGTGGTGATCTGATCCATCAAGGGGTAGTCGGCGCCGCGAAAGCCATAGATTGCCTGTTTGGGGTCGCCAACCCATACCGAGCGGCCCACCCGGTTATCCAGTGCCAGGAACAGGGCAAGCTGGATGGGGCTGGTGTCCTGGAATTCATCCACCAGAATCTGTTGTACACGGGCATGGATGGCTTCCCGGAAATCGGCGTGTTGCTCCATCATGGACAGGATCAGGTTTTCCTGGTCAATAAAATCCACCAGGCCATGGCGCCGTTTATAGTCCTGATATAGATCCAGTGCCTTCGTGGCGCAGTCGAAGATGCCGTGTATCAGAGTCTGCAGATCTTCATGCAATCCGGGATGGGAGAGCACCTGTTCACCCAGAGCCTTGAGGGGGGCCACCCAGTGTTGCCCTTCCTTGGCCGGTGTGAGCTTGGCAAACCGCACCCATTCCGTCCAGGCCAGTGCTTCGCCGCGATGGACCCTGTTCAGGCAGGGTTGAACGACCCGGAGGGCTTCCTGTGTGGCTTTTTTCGTTGAGCGCAGGTTCAGCAGGGCGGAAACGGTTTCCGGCAGGATGGTATCAAGCTGTTGGTCAGGGGATGCCATGTCCGCCGACCCCAGTGCCTTGGCCAGTCCTTGCCAGGATTGTTGCGCACTTTGCCGGAGCTGAGCCTCATTCATGAGGTTGCTCCTGGCCAGGGATACCACGGCCATGACATCGTCGCGCCAGTCGGGACGGCGGGCATGGCCTGAACCGCCGCCATCCCTTTCCAGGCGCCGTGCGACCGGTTCCAGTCGCACGGCATGTTGCTCCAGTGCTTCCGCGGTGGCGATGCGAAACAGGTCACTGGATTCCTGTTCATCCAGCACCTGCAGGCGGGGTGAAAGACCCGCTTCCATGGCGTACTCGCACAGCAAGCGATGGCAGACACTGTTCACCGTGCCGACCAGGCCGCCCAGCACAGCCTGGGCAGCGTCTGTCTTCCCGGAAGCAAACAAGGCGCGGCGCAGACGTTGTCGAATGTCTGTTGCCGCCCGATGGGTGAACGTGGTGATCAGCAGGCCGTCGGCGGGCAGTCCCGTATCCAGAGCCGAGAGTGCTTCCCCAACCAGATGGAAGGTTTTGCCCGTGCCGGCGCCAGCATTGATGAGTTTGATGCCATTCATGCTTCATCTCTCCGGTTGAGGCCGCACAATGCGTCAAATTCACAGAAATGACAGGGGGGCGGCAGGTGTAGACCCGTATCCTCTTCCGGTTGTTGATCCGGATGGGGTTCGTCACCCTCGTTCGTCATCTCGGGGGTGTGCTGGGTGGCCCATGCACGGATGCCACTGGCCTCCAGGCGGCCTTCTTGCCATGCGGTCATGCGCTCCTGCAAGGTGACCCAGGCCCGTTCCCAGATGACTTGCGGGTTTACCCCGGCAGGGGCGGGTGTTGCCGGATCGTTGAAGCCGGCGTCAAGGTATTCGCACTGGTTCAGCATGAAGTAGCCCGCCCCCACGTTTGGTGATTCCGGGTCCGTACCGAGCAACCAGGCGTACATGGCCAGTTGCAGCGCCTCACCGCGATCGATTTCCTCGCGCAGGTAGCGGTCCGAGCCTGACCATTTGAGGTCCAGCACATGGCGACGCCCCAGTCCATCCGCCAGGATCAGATCGGCTCGACCGGAAAAACCGATGTCTCCCGCCAGACCGGACAGCGCGCATTCCACGGATTCGATCCGTTGCCCGGTCTTGCGTAGATGATCAAAGAGATGAAAGGCCGAATTTGTTGCCGCCTGTCTGGCTCGTTCCAGACGTATTTCCTGTCCGGGCAAGATCAGTTCTGGAGCCAATATGGAAGCCCAGTAATCAAACAGAAGCATCGCCCGATCCGCGGCTTGCCGTGGCGTGAACCGGCTCGCATGAGGGTGACTGCACAAAGATTCAATCACCCGGTGGCATAGCCTTCCCTGAACCGACGCATCGCCTTGGCGCGCCAGCAGGGCAGGGCCGACCAGTCCGACCTGGTGTTGCAGGCACCATTTCATCGGGCAAGCCAGAAAATCCCGTAAGGTGCTGTAGGAAAAATGCGTCGGACGACGAGTGACCCCGGCAGGCAGTTGATGGATGGCCCGTGGCGGGGAAAGCGGCTGATCCGACGTGGGTGCCACGATCACCCTCCGGCCCATCACCCAAGGGGAATGGGGCTGCAGCAGTTCATCGCAGTGGCAGTCGCGGACGGGGGTAAGGCTTTGCAGCTCGTCCAGAAATGGGTGATTGCCCGTATCCACGCCTGCCGTTCTTTCCGGTTGTACCAGCAGCAGATGATTCCGGCAGTGTGACAAGGCCTGTCGCCATGCGTGGGATTCCAGGTGGAACGTGTCCGTGGGTAGCGTGGTTTGCAGACCATGTGACCGCATGGCCTTGAGTTCCGCGTCGGTCCAGCGATCCACTTCCTGCGGGTGCCGAGGCGCGGTGAATCCCCAGCAGATCAAGGTTTCGCAACTCTCCAGCAGTTGCCCCGGATGGTTCAGCACTTGTCCGGTGGTTTCCACCGGCGCAACCGGCGCGCCTGCCAACGACTCGTTGATGCTGTGGAGCATGCGTTCCAGTCGCGTACGGGGAATCCTGTTCTGACCCTCGGTGATGGCCAGCAATGCATGGGCCTGATCCGTCAGGTCTGTCCTGATGGACGGGTCCAGTTCGCAGGATGCGATCCAGTCCAGTATCCAGCGACAACGCATGGCTACCGCTTCCACGGGGGCCCCCGGTTCCGGTGCGTGTCGGTCCAGCATCAACTGGTGGTGCAATATCCTGATTTCATGCCGGATCTGTTCTCGGTCGGCGTTGATGCCAGCCTTCCAGCCCAGGTCCATGGCTTGACGTTCTATCCTTTCCCACGCCTTTTTCCAGGCAGGACCACCTACGCCGGGTTCATTTTCCAGAGCCTGGACCAGTGTAGAACGCACGAAATCGGGAATGGGAGAGCAATCCATCAACAGCAACGGGTAAAACGCTTCCGTATCCAGGGGGGCCCAGAGGTTTGCAAGCAGCAGAGGCAAAATCTGCAGGTGTGCCGACAGTGACGAAACACGAGCCTGCCCCAGTCCTGGCAGTCCCCGGCGCTGCAAGGCCTGATCCAGGATGAGGGAATCCTCAAGGCACAGGAGGCTCACTGTTTCATTGTGTTTCGTCGAAGCGGCAAGCCATGCCGCCACATACTCCGCGCACTGCCATTCATTCCTGCCCAGAACTCTGACCACGGCATCCTTGCCCCCCTCGGGGTGCTCCGGTGGATATCCCCAGGGCAGGCCCGCCGGCTGCGAAATCGGGAAGGCATGATCCAGAATGAGGGTATTGCCCGTGGCCAGCGCATCCACGATGCGTCGCCAGGGATAGGGCAGCAGTGAGTAGGGCGTCTGCAGCCGAAGGCACCGAATACCGCACTGCCGGCCCTGTAAAAGCGCATCCTGCACCTTTCGTAGGCGTTCCGCTTCTCCGGCAAGGTCTGTCCCCGGCAGATTGGACAAGGCCCGTAGACGAGGGGAGCCATCCAGAGGGGTAATGCCGTCCCCTCCCGCCAGTATCAAGCGATCCCTGGCGTCCAGAAGATATTCCGCGGTTGCCCAGGGATCCGCTGAATATGAACGGACCCACCAAGGATCGGGGTTGCCCATCGCCTGCATGCCGCGAAGAAATGCTGCGATACGGACAGGTCTGGAGAATAACGCGCCAGCCAGATCAAGACGGTTTTCCAGCAGGGACAGCAGCCTTTTCGGACCCATCCCGAGCTGGCCTGCGAATGCCGTTTCGGTACGCCGGGGCATCCCATCCAGGTAAAGGCCAAAGGTGATCTGCATGTTTTGTATCGCTCCGTGCTGTCCGAGTGCAGGAGAGTGTGCACCTCGGCACGGCGCCATGAAGACGCGGCAAGCTTGCCATCCATTCCGTTGGGGTTATCCACGTTCATACTGCCATCCAGTGATCCGGATGCCCGGGAGTGACCTGGATGGCGAAACGGGATTTTTACCTGGCGGCGTATGACGTCTCGGAGCGGGGCCGGCTGTCCGCCGCCCTGTCCCTGGTCAGGGCCTATGCCACGGGTGGGCAGAAG
>NZ_JAJNQM010000066.1:0-20280 GCF_022227785.1 Ectothiorhodospira lacustris
GCAAGTTCCAGAAACTGGGGGGCAAGATCCCCCGCGGCGTCCTGATGGTGGGTTCGCCCGGTACCGGCAAGACCCTGCTGGCCAAGGCCATTGCCGGTGAGGCCAAGGTGCCCTTCTTCAGCATTTCCGGTTCCGACTTCGTGGAGATGTTCGTGGGCGTGGGCGCCTCCCGTGTCCGTGACATGTTTGACCAGGCCAAGAAGCATGCCCCTTGCATCATCTTCATCGACGAGATCGATGCCGTGGGCCGTCATCGCGGCGCCGGCCTGGGTGGCGGCCATGACGAGCGCGAGCAGACCCTGAACCAGTTGCTGGTGGAGATGGACGGCTTTGAGGGCAGCGAGGGCATCATCGTCATCGCCGCCACCAACCGCCCCGACGTGCTGGATCCGGCGCTGCTGCGTCCCGGCCGCTTCGACCGCCAGGTGGTGGTGCCCCTGCCGGATGTGCGCGGACGTGAGCAGATCCTCAAGGTACACATGCGCAAGGTTCCCCTGTCCGAGAACGTGCGTGCCGACCTGATCGCCCGGGGCACCCCCGGTTTCTCCGGTGCGGACCTGGCCAACCTGGTCAACGAGGCGGCCCTGTTCGCGGCGCGTTCCAACAAGCGCCTAGTGGAGATGACCGATTTCGAGCGCGCCAAGGACAAGATCATGATGGGCGCCGAGCGCAAGTCCATGGTGATGAGCGACGACGAGAAGAAGTTGACTGCCTATCATGAGGCGGGTCATGCGATCGTCGGTCGTCTGGTGCCCGAGCATGATCCGGTCTACAAGGTGAGCATCATCCCCCGTGGCCGTGCTCTGGGCGTAACCATGTTCCTGCCCGACGAGGACCGCTACAGCCACAGCAAGACCCGGCTGGAGAGCCAGATCTGCTCCCTGTTCGGCGGTCGTATCGCCGAGGAGGTCATCTTCGGCGCCGACAAGGTGACCACGGGTGCCTCCAACGACATTGAACGGGCCACGGCCATTGCCCGCAACATGGTGACCAAGTGGGGGCTTTCCGACCGCCTGGGTCCCCTGTCCTACGGCGAGGAGGAGGGTGAAGTCTTCCTGGGCCGCCAGATGACCCAGCGCAAGCAGATGTCCGATGAGACGGCACACGCCATCGACGAGGAGATCCGTCGCGTCATCGACAGCAGTTACGAGCGGGCCAAGACGATTATCGAGGCCAACATGGAACGGCTCCACACCATGGCCGACGCCCTGATCAAGTTCGAGACCATCGACGTGGATCAGATCAACGACATCATGGAAGGTCGCGAGCCTCGTGAGCCCGGTGGCTGGACCGGTGGCAACGAGCCGGGCGCCGGTGGCGGTGCAGCCGGTCGTGACCAGGAGAAGGGCGACGGCAAGGGTGTGATCGGCGGCCCCGCCAGTCAGACCTGATGCGCCCGTGGCCGTATGAAACGGGCCGTTACGGCCCGTTGGGAGAAGCCGCCTGCTCTGGGCGGCTTCTTTGTTTTATTCGTACCCCGCCATCGGTCAATTTCCAATCCCTGGACGCAAGACATGATCCATCGCACCAACCCGCCCCAGATCATGGGTATTCTCAACGTCACCCCGGATTCCTTCTCCGATGGCGGCCGTTTCCTGGCCCCGGGACAGGCAATCGAGCGGGCGCTTGCCATGGTGGAGGAGGGGGCGGGCATCATTGACGTGGGAGGGGAATCCACCCGTCCGGGTTCGGCCGGGGTGTCCCTACAGGAAGAGCTGGACCGGGTCATCCCGGTGGTTGAGGCCATTGCCTCGCGGGTGAATGCGCTGATCTCGGTGGATACCAGCAAGCCGGAGGTAATGCGCGCGGCCTGTGTCGCCGGCGCCGGCATGATCAATGATGTCTTCGCCCTGCAGGCCCCCGGCGCCCTGGCGGTGGCGGCCGGGACGGGCGCTCAGGTCTGTCTGATGCACATGCAGGGAGAGCCCCGCAGCATGCAGGTGGATCCCCGTTATGACGATGTGGTGGCGGAGGTGCGCGATTTTCTCGCCGCGCGGGTGGCCGCCTGCCTTGAGGCCGGTATCCGCGAGGATCGCTTGGTACTGGACCCGGGGTTTGGTTTCGGCAAGACCCATGCGCATAATCTCACCCTCATGAATCACCTGTCGGCGCTGGCGGTCAATGGACTGCCCCTGCTGGTGGGCGTGTCCCGCAAGAGCATGATCGGTAAAATGCTCGGCGATGATCGCCCGCCCCGGGAACGGGTCACGGGGAGCGTGGCGGCGGCCTTGCTGGCAGCCCAGCGCGGTGCCCGGATTCTGCGTGTCCACGATGTGGGGGCCACCCGGGATGCCTTGCGGGTCCTGGCCGCCCTGGGATAGACAATGATAACGACAAGACTGCCCCGGCAGACTCACTGACAGACTCAGGTAAGACCATGGAAAGACAATACTTCGGTACCGACGGCATCCGCGGCCGTGTCGGACATCATCCCATGACCCCGGACTTTGCCCTGCGCCTGGGCTGGGCCGCCGGACGGGTGCTGGCACAGGACGGCAAGGGCCTGGTCCTGATCGGCAAGGACACCCGGGTCTCGGGTTACATGTTCGAGTCCGCCATGGAGGCCGGCCTGTCCGCCGCCGGCGTGGATATCCGCCTCCTCGGCCCCATGCCGACCCCTGCCGTGGCCTATCTGACCCGCACCTTCCGCGCTTCGGCCGGCATCGTCATCAGCGCCTCTCACAATCCCTACTACGACAACGGTTTCAAATTCTTCTCCACCAATGGGAGCAAGCTCCCGGACGCCGTGGAGCAGGCCATTGAGGCGGAGTTGGAGAAACCCATGGAGACGGTGGATTCCGCTGACCTGGGAAAGGTGGAGCGGATGGTGGATGCCGCCGGTCGCTATATCGAATTCTGCAAGGGCACGATTCCCACCGGCACGACCTTGCGTGGACTCAGGATCGTCGTCGACTGCGCTCACGGTGCCACCTATGCGGTGGCCCCTCATGTGTTTGAGGAATTGGGCGCCGAAGTGATTCCCGTCGGCGTGGAGCCGGACGGTTTCAATATCAATGAGGGCTGTGGCTCCCTTCATCCCAAGCAGCTCCAGACCGCGGTGCTGTTTCATCAGGCGGACCTGGGCATCGCCCTGGACGGGGACGGCGACCGCCTGATCCTGGTGGACGAAAAGGGTGAGGTGGTGGATGGTGATCAGGCCTTGTGCATCATCGCCCTGGCCCGGCACGAGGACGGCATCCTGCAGGGGGGGGTGGTGGGCACCCTCATGAGCAATCTAGGTCTTGAGCAGGCCCTCTCGGCCAAGGGGATCCCGTTTCGCCGTGCCGCCGTGGGGGACCGCTATGTGATGGAGGCCCTGCAGTCGGAGGGCTGGGTGCTGGGGGGGGAGTCCTCCGGGCATCTGATCTGCCTGGATCGCAGCAGTAGCGGAGACGGTATCTTGGCAGCCCTGCAGATTCTTGAGGTCATGCGTTCTTCGGGACGGCCGCTGTCGGCGCTGAAGGCGGTGATGGAAAAGTACCCGCAAACCTTGGTGAACGTACCTATCAACGCCGCCATGCCCCGTGCCACGTTGCTGGATCACCAGGAGATTGCTGCGGCGCTGAAGGCTGCCGAATCCACCCTGGCCGGTCGCGGGCGCGTCCTGTTGCGTCCCTCGGGTACCGAACCCCTGGTGCGCGTGATGGTGGAAGGGTCCGACATGCGTCTGGTGGGACGTATTGCCCAGGAACTGGCGGAAGTGGTACGCCGGGCCGCCGAGACAGGATGAAATTGATTTATCCGCGCCGCGAAGGTAGGATTCCCGGCTCCATACAACACGCAGTGCGAACTCAGGAGCAGATTCATGCGCAGGCCCCTGGTAGCCGGTAACTGGAAGTTGAATGGTTCACGCAATGCCAACCAGGTCCTGATGCAGGAACTGGTGGGTCCCGTGAGCGGTCTGGGCAAGGTGGACGTGGCGGTCTGTCCGCCTTTCGTGTATCTGGAACAGGTGGCGGGATTGTGCCGGGATGGCAGGATCGCCCTGGGCGCCCAAGATGTGTCGGATCAGGACAGCGGTGCCTTCACCGGCGAGGTGTCCGGCGACATGCTGCGGGACATGGGATGCACGTGCGTGATCGTGGGTCATTCCGAACGCCGTGCCCTGTACGGTGAGGATGATGCCTTTACCGCGCGTAAGTTTGCCGCCGCCCGCCGCCATGGTCTCACCCCCATTTTGTGCGTGGGTGAGTTGTTGGAAGAGCGTGAAGGCGGGGTCACCGAATCCGTTGTGGCGCGCCAGCTGGATGCCGTGCTGGAGCGGGTGGGGATTGAAGCCCTGGCGGATGCCGTGATTGCCTATGAGCCCGTCTGGGCCATCGGTACCGGCAGGACCGCCACGCCGGAACAGGCGCAGGCGGTCCACGCCTTTATCCGCGCCCGTCTGGCGGACCGGGATCCGGCCGTGGCGCAGAAGGTTCGTATCCTGTATGGCGGCAGCGTCAAAGCCGATAACGCCGCCGAGCTGTTTGCACAACCCGATATCGATGGCGGCCTGATCGGCGGCGCCTCACTCAAGGCCTCGGATTTCCTGGCAATCTGCAAGGCCGCAGAACAAGCAGGTTGAAATCGTCATGCTGTATGGCATTTTGCTCGTTATCCAGGTCATCCTGGCCATTGGACTGATCGCCCTGATCCTGCTGCAGCACGGTAAGGGTGCGGATGCCGGTGCGGCGTTCGGCAGCGGCGCCTCCGCCACCGTCTTCGGGGCCCGTGGTTCTGCGAATGTCCTCAGTCGCGCCACCGCCTTCACGGCCACCGCCTTTTTCGTCAACAGCCTGGCGCTGGCGTATCTGGTGGCCAACCGGCCCGAGGCGCCCAGCGTCATCGATCTGATCGACACCGCACCGCGTGTCATCGAGCAGCCGGTGGATCAGGTGCCCGCCAACGGTGCGCGTGATGTGCCTGCTGATGTGCCGAATTGATTGGAAATAAAGCGAAATTCGGGGTTCACCCCGGCGCGGTTTCTGATAGAATGCCGGTCCGGCGGCCAAGCTGACGCAGCGCGGCAAGCTGCCGGGACCTCAGTAGTCGATATTGCAGATGTGGTGGAATTGGTAGACACGCCGTCTTGAGGGGGCGGTGGCGAAAGCCGTGTCGGTTCGAGTCCGACCATCTGCACCATCTTTATCCTTTCAGTCCTGATCCTGCATCCAGAGCAGGCCTCGGTTTTTTCCGAGTGAGTCACCCTGTCCGGTGAATCCGGTGCCTGTCCGTCGATGGGATTTTGTGGCGGCAAACCAGCCCTTCCATAGGCTGGATATTGCGGGTCATCAAAATAATTTGCTGGTTCATCAATTCATTGGTTTTATTGGGAGCTTGACACTTTTTTTATGGGTGTCCTAGACTCGCCCGGACTTCAGAAGCATTGGCACTTTACGCCGGCTCAAATAACTAATAAAAAGATGTGCCTGGACTTAAGTCATGGGTACACGAAAAATCACCAAGTCCTGTCTCATGCCCGTTAGCGATGGGTCAGGAGGAGAGGGAAATGCTGGAAAACTACCTGCCAATACTGGTGTTCATTGGCATCGGGCTGCTTGTCGGCGTCATCCCCCTGGCAATCGGCATGGCCGTGGGGCCACGCAAGCCTGATAGCGCCAAGGATTCGCCCTACGAGTGCGGCTTCGAAGCCTTTGAAGACTCCCGCATGAAATTCGACATCAGGTTCTACCTGGTGGCTATTCTCTTCATCATATTCGATCTGGAAATTGCCTTTCTCTTCCCTTGGGCGGTGGCCCTGGACGAGATCGGTATGTTCGGTCTGCTCGCCATGGCCATGTTTCTGGGTATCCTGGTGATCGGCTTCATCTACGAGTGGAAGAAGGGGGCCTTGGAATGGGAATAGAGGGCGTCCTGGAAAAGGGCTTTGTCACTACCTCCGCAGACAAGCTCATCAACTGGGCCCGTACCGGGTCTCTCTGGCCCATGACCTTCGGTCTGGCCTGCTGCGCCATCGAAATGATGCATGCCGGTGCCGCCCGCTATGACATGGACCGCCTGGGCGTGATCTTCCGCCCCAGTCCACGTCAGTCGGACGTCATGGTGGTGGCCGGCACCCTGTGCAACAAGATGGCACCCGCCCTGCGCAAGGTCTACGATCAGATGGCCGAACCCCGCTGGGTCATTTCCATGGGGTCCTGCGCCAACGGGGGAGGGTACTATCACTACTCCTACTCGGTGGTTCGCGGCTGTGACCGCATCGTGCCCGTGGATGTCTATGTCCCCGGATGTCCTCCTACCGCGGAGGCCCTGCTGTACGGCATTCTGCAGTTGCAGAACAAGATCCGTCGCACTCAGACCATAGCCCGCTAGCCGGCGGTCCCCAGCCTGGACTTCACGATGAGCGAGAAACTCGACAGACTGGCCGCGTGCCTGGAAGAAAAAATCAGGGATCAGATCCGGGGCATACACCGGGCCTGTGATGAACTGACCCTCGAAGTCTCTGCGGGAGACCTGCTGAGGGTTGCCAGGACATTGCGCCGGGACCCCGAACTGGGATTCGATATGCTGGTGGATGTCTGCGGCGTGGACTATTCCGCCTACGGGGTCACGGAGTGGAGCACCGAGTCTTCCACTGCCGAGGGTTTCAGTCGCGGGGTGGAGAAGGCCACCTTCGGTCGGTTCACCTTCGATGAGACACCACCGGTTTCCCAACGCGCCGATCCCCGCTTTGCGGTGGTCTACCATCTGCTTTCGGTGGCCCATAATCATCGCCTGCGGATCAGGGTGTTCTGCGAGGACGACGAATTTCCCGCCATGCCCTCCCTGGTCGAGGTCTGGAACAGTGCCAACTGGTTCGAGCGGGAGGCCTTTGATCTGTTCGGCATCGTCTTCAATGGTCACCCGGACCTGCGCCGCATCCTCACCGACTACGGCTTTGTCGGCCATCCCTTCCGCAAGGACTTTCCCCTGGTGGGGCATGTGGAGATGCGCTACGACCCGGAACAGCGCCGGGTGATCTACCAGCCCGTGACCATCACCCCCCGGGTCCTGGTGCCCCGGGTGATCCGCAAGGATCATCGTCATCTGGACGATGCCGCCGAGGAGACGTCCGCCGATGCCTGAGATTCGCAATTACACGCTTAACTTCGGCCCCCAGCACCCGGCTGCCCACGGGGTGCTGCGGCTGGTGCTGGAGATGGACGGTGAGGTGGTGCAACGTGCCGATCCCCATATCGGCCTGCTCCACCGGGGTACGGAGAAACTGGCCGAGAGCAAGCCGTACAACCAGAGCATCGGCTACATGGATCGCCTGGATTACATGTCCATGATGGTCAACGAACACGGCTATGTGAAGGCCATTGAGCGCCTGATGGGGATCGAGCCGCCGCTGCGGGCCCAGTACATCCGCGTCATGTTCGACGAGATCACGCGGATCCTGAACCACCTGCTGTGGCTGGGCACCCACGCCCTGGACGTGGGCGCCATGACCATGTTCCTGTACTGTTTCCGCGAGCGCGAGGACCTCATCGACTGCTATGAGGCAGTCAGCGGTTCCCGCATGCACGCCACTTATTATCGTCCCGGTGGCGTCAACCGGGACCTGCCCGGCACCATGCCCCAGTACCAGACCTCCCGCTGGAAGAGCCCGGCGGATGTGAAGCGTCTCAACGAGAACCGCTCCGGTTCCCTGCTGGATTTCATCGAGGATTTCACCAACCGCTTCCCGACCCACGTGGATGAATATGAGATCCTGCTCACGGATAACCGCATCTGGAAGCAGCGGACCGTGGGGATCGGCGTGGTCAGTCCGGAGCGCGCCCTGCAGATGGGGCTGACCGGACCCATGCTGCGCGGTTCCGGGGTGGCCTGGGATCTGCGCAAGAAGCAGCCCTATGCCGTCTATGATCGCATGGACTTCGATATCCCGGTGGGGGTCAACGGCGACAGCTACGACCGCTATCTGGTTCGGGTGGAAGAGATGCGCCAGTCCAACCGCATCATCCGTCAGTGCGTGGACTGGCTCAAGGCCAATCCGGGTCCGGTGATGCTCGACGACCACAAGGTCGCGCCGCCGCCGCGGGAGGAGATGAAGGCGGACATGGAGTCTCTGATTCATCACTTCAAGCTCTACACCGAAGGTTATTGCGTGCCCGAGGGCGAGGTGTACTCGGCGGTGGAGCATCCCAAGGGGGAATTCGCGGTGTACCTGATCTCCGACGGGGCCAACAAGCCCTACCGGGTCAAGGTTCGCCCCCCGGGGTTCGTTCATCTGTCGGCCCTGGACGAGATGTCCCGGGGCCACATGCTTGCCGACGTGGTCACCCTGATCGGCAGCCTGGATATCGTGTTCGGGGAGATTGATCGCTGATGTCAGCCAAGCAGACCAAGGGGAAGGCCAGCCTGCTCGATGCGCATCTGCGCGAGGAGATCGATCAGTGGTTGGCCCGCTATCCGGAAGATCGCCGCCGGTCCGCGGTGCTGGCGGCCCTGCGGGCCGTCCAGCATGAGCAGGGGCATCTGAGTGCCGAGATGATGGATGCGGTGGCTGAGTACATCGGCATGCCCGAGATCGCCGTCTACGAGGTGGCCAGTTTCTACTCCATGTTCGAGCTGGAGCCGGTGGGGCGTCACAGCATTTCCGTCTGCACCAATGTCTCCTGCATGCTGCGTGGTGCCGACAAGATCCTCGAACATGTGGAAAACAAACTGGGCATCACGTTGGGTGAGTCCACCCCCGACGGCCGCTTCTTCCTTAAAAAGGAGGAGGAGTGCTTGGCGGGTTGCTGCGGCGCCCCCATGATGCAGGTGAACCACGTCTATCACGAGCATCTCACCCCCGAGAAGGTGGATGAGATCCTGGACAAGCTGGAGTAGGCGCCCATGACCAACCGCATCTGCTTCATCACCCGCCGGTTCGATGAGCCCTGGACCTATGAGAACTATCTCAAGGTGGGGGGATACCAGGCCCTGGAAAAGATCATCGCCCAGAAGATGACGCCGGACCAGGTCATCGAAGAGGTGAAGACATCCAATCTGCGAGGCCGCGGCGGTGCCGGATTCCCGGCGGGTCTCAAGTGGAGCTTCATGCCGCGCACGGCGCCGGGCCAGAAGTACGTGGTGTGCAACTCGGATGAATCCGAGCCGGGCACCTGCAAGGACCGGGACATCCTGCGCTTCAATCCCCATGCCCTGGTGGAGGGCATGATCATCGCCGGCTATTCCATCGGCGCCACCGTGGGTTACAACTACATGCGCGGCGAGTTCATGGACGAGCCCTACCAGCGTTTCAGCCAGGCGGTGAGGGAGGCCTATGACCACGGCTGGCTGGGGCGGAACATCAAGGGCAGCGGCATCGATTTTGACCTTTATCCCACTCTGGGCGCCGGGGCCTACATCTGCGGCGAGGAAACCGCTCTGCTGGAATCCCTGGAAGGCAAGAAGGGCATGCCCCGGTTCAAGCCGCCGTTTCCGGCCAACTTCGGTCTCTACGGCCGGCCCACCACCATCAACAACACCGAGACCCTGTCCTCGGTGCCCGCCATCCTGCGTGAAGGGGGCAAGTGGTTTGCCGATCTGGGGGTGGAGCGCGCCGGGGGTGAAAAGCTGTTCTCGGTCTCCGGTCATGTGGAACGCCCCGGCAACTATGAAGTGCCCATGGGGATCCCGTTTGCCGACCTGCTGGCCCTGGCCGGCGGTATCTGGAAGGGGCGCAAGCTCAAGGCGGTGATCCCCGGTGGTTCCTCCGTGCCGGTGGTGCCGGGTGATCTCATGATGACCGCGACCATGGACTATGACGGTGTGACCAAGGTGGGTTCCATGCTGGGTTCCGGTGCCGTCATCGTTATGGACGAGACCACCGACATGGTCAAGGTGCTGCAACGCATCTCCCGCTTCTACTTCGCCGAGTCCTGCGGCCAGTGCACTCCCTGTCGAGAGGGTACGGGCTGGCTCTACCGCATGGTCACGCGCATCGTGGAAGGCCAGGGCCGCATGGAAGACCTGGAACGCCTGGACGATGTGGCCGCCAAGATCGAGGGGCGAACCATCTGTGCCCTGGGCGATGCCGCCGCCATGCCGGTGCGCAGTTTTGTGAAGCACTTCAGACACGAGTTCGAACACTACATTCAGCACGGTCGCAGCCTGGTGGCGGACGCGGCCTGACGGGTGCGGAACGGGGCAACGGGAAGTGAAGCATGAGTGACGATCTGGTCAACTTCGAGGTCAACGGCATCCCCCTGCAAGCCAGGAAAGGGAGCATGTTGATCGCCGCGACGGATGCCGCCGGTATCCGCATCCCTCGATTCTGCTACCACGAGAAGCTGTCGGTGGCGGCCAACTGCCGTATGTGCCTGGTGGAAGTGGAACGGGCTCCCAAGCCCATGCCCGCCTGCGCCACGCCGGTGGCCGAGGGTATGAAGGTTTACACCCGCTCGCCCAAGGCCCTGGCCGCCCAGAAGGCGGTGATGGAATTCCTGCTCATCAACCATCCCCTGGACTGTCCGGTCTGTGACCAGGGCGGGGAGTGTGAACTGCAGGATGTCTCCATGGGCTATGGTGAGGACCTGTCTCGTTACAGCGAGGCCAAGCGCGTGGTCAGGGACAAGGACATCGGTCCCCTGATCGCCACCGAGATGACCCGCTGCATTCATTGCACCCGCTGCGTGCGCTTTGGCGAGGAGATCGCCGGCATGCGGGAATTGGGGGCCACCGGCCGGGGTGAACGGATGGAGATCGGCACCTTTATCCAGCGTACCGTGGTGTCCGAACTGTCGGGCAATGTTATCGACCTGTGTCCGGTAGGGGCGCTGACCGCCAAGCCGTCCCGCTTCACCTACCGGGCCTGGGAACTGATCCAGCATCCGACCATCTCTCCCCATGACTGCGTGGGTTCCAACCTGTTCCTGCATAGCTATAACGGTCAGGCCAAACGGGTGGTGCCCCGTCGCAACGACGGCGTAAACGAGACCTGGATCGCGGACCGTGACCGGTTCAGTTATGCCGGACTGCAGTCGGAGGATCGCCTTACCACCCCCATGATCCGTGACAAGGGCGAGTGGGTGAGCACCGACTGGGAAACGGCCATGGCCCGGGCCGTTGAGGGACTGCGGGCGCTGCCGGCCGCCGAGAGCGGCGCCCTGCTGTCGCCCCAGTCCAGCCTGGAAGAACTCTATCTGGCCCAGCAGTGGCTGCGGGGCCTGGGGATCCAGTCACTGGATCACCGCTTGCGGCAGACGGATTTTTCGGATCAGGATCAGGCGCCCCTATTCCCTTATCTGGGCAGCAGCCTGGAGGATCTGGACGAGACCGGCGGTCTGTTGCTGGTGGGTGGCAATGTCCGCAAGGAACAGCCCCTGCTGGCCCATCGTCTGCGCAGGGCGGCCCTCAGGGGACGGCCGGTGATGGCCATCAATCCGCGGGATTTTGGTTTTCATTTCCCGCTGGCTCATCAGCGGGTCACTGACCCCCACGGCATGCTCACCGCCCTGGCGGGGGTACTGCAGGCGGCACTGACTCGGAAGGGGCAATCCGCGCCGGCGGCCCTGGCCGACGTGCTCAAGGCCATCAAGCCCGATGCTGTTGATACGGCCATGGCCGAAGTGCTGGTCCAGGCAGGGGCGCAGGGGCACGTACTCCTGGGCACCCAGGCCATGCATCATCCCCAGTTTGCCCTGCTGGGCGCCCTGGCGGGTGCCCTGTGCGAGATCACCGGCGCCCGCCAGGGGTATTTGCCCGAAGGCGGCAATGCCGCCGGTGCCTGGTTGGCGGGAGCGGTCCCCCATCGGGGCGCGGCCGGGGTTGCCCTGCAAGCCGGGGGACGTCATGTCCGGAGCATGCTGGCCGACGGTATCAAGGCCTGTGTGCTGTTGAATGTGGAACCGGAGTTGGATTGTGACAACCCTGCTCAAGCCCTGCGAGCCGTGCAGGAGGCAGAGTTTGTGGTGGCCATGACGCCGTTTGTCACCGATAGTCTGCGTCGCCATGCCCATGTGCTGCTGCCCATTGCCACCTTTGCCGAAACCTCGGGAACCTGGGTCAATGTGGAAGGCCGCTGGCAGAGTGTGCCCGGCGCCGCCACGCCGCCCGGGGATACCCGTCCCGCCTGGAAGGTATTGCGGGTACTGGGCAACATGAGCGATCTCTCCGGATTCGAATACCTTTCCTCGGAAGAGGTGAGGGACGAACTCAAGGTACGCCTGGCCGAGGCGGGCGTCACCGGTTTCGAGAACCGGGTCCCCCTGGAAGGCCGTGCCCTGGCCCTGCCGCCCAGACCTGCCGGGCTGCAGCGGGTCTCCGCGACCGCCATGTATGGGGTGGACAGTCTGGTACGCCGGTCCCTGCCGCTGCAACAGACGCCGGAGGCCCGGGACGGTGCGGCCCGCCTCAATGAAGTCGAGGCCCGCAGTCAGGATCTGCTGGGGGCCGAGGAAGTGGTGGTGCGCCAGGGCAAGCTGACCGCCCGTATGGGGCTGGTGATCGACGATACGGTACCCGCCGGCTGTGTCTGGCTGCCGGGTGGCATCACGGAAACAAGCACCCTCGGCCCCGCTTACGGGCCGGTGGAACTGCACAAGGTTTAAGGTCGGGGTCCGAGCATGCAGCAAGCCATGATGGAATTCTGGGACGGGTTACCCGTGATCATGCAGATCATGACCAAGATCACGATGATCGTGGGACCCCTGTTGCTGGTGGTGGCCTACACCACCCTCGCCGAGCGCAAGGTGATCGGCTACATGCAGGTGCGGGTGGGACCCAACCGAGTGGGACCCAGGGGCCTGCTGCAGCCCATTGCCGACTCCCTCAAGCTCCTGCTCAAGGAAGTCATCATCCCCAGTAATTCGGACAAGTACCTGTTCCTGATTGCGCCGGTACTGGCCATTGCGCCGGCCCTGGCGGTATGGGCGGTGATCCCCTTCGACGACGGTATGGTGTTGGCGGACATCAATGCCGGCCTGCTCTACCTGCTGGCCCTGAGTTCGGTGGGGGTCTACGGCATCATCATCGCCGGCTGGGCCTCCAATTCCCGCTACGCCCTGCTGGGGGGGATGCGTTCCGCCGCCCAGATCGTCTCCTACGAGATCGCCATGGGCTTTGCCCTGGTGGGGGTGGTGATGGCCGCCGGCAGTCTGAACCTGGGCGAGATCGTCATGTCTCAGCAGGGCAGTGTCTACCACTGGTTCCTGCTGCCCCTGCTCCCCCTGTTCCTGGTCTACCTGATTTCCGGGGTGGCCGAGACCAACCGCGCGCCCTTCGATGTGGCGGAAGGCGAGTCGGAAATTGTTGCCGGTTTCCATGTGGAATACTCCGGCATGGCCTTTGCCATCTTCTTCCTGGCCGAATACGCCAACATGATCCTGATTTCGGCCCTGACCGCCCTGCTGTTCCTGGGTGGCTGGCTGTCGCCCTTCCAGGGCATCCTGCCCGAGAGCACCTTCGACCTGCCGCTGATCGGTTGGGTGCTGGACAGCGGCATCCACTGGCTGCTGATCAAGACGGCCTTCTTCCTGTTCTGTTTCCTCTGGTTCCGCGCCACCTTCCCGCGCTATCGCTATGACCACATCATGCGACTGGGCTGGAAGGTGCTGATTCCCGTGACCATCATATGGCTGTTTGTCCTGGGCGTGGCCGTCGCCCTGGGCGTCGGTCCCTGGTTCGCGTGAGGGAGGCTTTCATTATGAGCACGGCGATTCGCCAGTTCTTCAAGACCTTCCTGCTGTGGGAACTGCTGCTGGGCCTGAAGCTCACCGGCCGGCACTTCTTTGCCCGCAAGATTACCGTCCAGTATCCGGACGAGACCACACCGATCTCACCCCGTTTCCGCGGCCTGCACGCCCTGCGCCGCTATCCTAACGGAGAAGAGCGATGCATTGCCTGCAAGTTATGCGAGGCGGTGTGTCCGGCCCTGGCCATCACCATCGAGTCGGAGCAGCGGGATGACGGTACCCGTCGTACCACCCGCTACGACATCGATCTGTTCAAGTGCATCTTCTGCGGCTTCTGCGAAGAGGCCTGCCCGGTGGATTCCATTGTGGAGACCCACATCATGCACTACCACTTCGAAAATCGCGGCGAGCAGATCATGACCAAGGACAAGCTGCTGGCCATCGGTGACAAGAACGAAGCGCAGATTGCCGCCGCCCGTGCCGTCGATGCGCCCTACCGCTGATCAGGGGGACTGCCCGTCATGAGTTTCGAACAGTTTCTGTTCTACTTCTTCTCCACCGTCCTGGTGGGTTCGGCCGTGGCCATGATCACGGTGCGCAATCCCGTCCATGCGGCCCTGTTTCTGGTGCTGGCCTTCTTCACCTGCGCCGCTCACTGGATCATGCTGGAGGCGGAATTCCTCGGCATCCTGCTGGTGCTGGTGTACGTGGGTGCGGTGATGGTGCTGTTCCTGTTCGTGGTCATGATGCTGGACATCAACGTGGCCCGGGTCAGGGAGGGGTTTGCGCGCCTGCTGCCGGTGGGGCTGGTGGTGGCCGTGGGCATGATGGTGGTGATGGCCATGGTGGTGGGTGCCAAGGTGTTCCAGGTGGAGTCCCCCGGCCGCGCCGATGCGGACTACAGCAACACCGAGGCCATCGGTCGGTTGCTCTATACCGAGTACGTGTATCCCTTCGAGATTGCCGCCGTGATCCTGCTGGTGGCGATCATTGCGGCCATCGTGCTGACGCTGCGGCGTCGGCGCGACAGTCTTTACATGGACCCGGCGGAACAGGTCCGGGTGCAGCGCAAGGACCGCGTGCGCTTGATCAAGATGGAAGCGGAAAAGAAGTAGCGTCACATGGGCCGATGGACCCTGAACCCGTCTGCCGTGGCCGGATCGGCCTGGCGGACGGGTTCGAGTGAATCTACAGGGCTGAACGAAAACACCCAAGCGGGCGCCGTGGCGAGACCTGCGCTGGGCCAAAAACGGGACCAAGCATGATTCCTCTGTCGCATTACCTCATCCTTGGGGCGATCCTGTTCGCACTGAGCGTCACCGGGATCTTCCTGAACAGGAAAAACCTGATCCTCCTGCTCATGTGCATCGAGCTCATGCTGCTGGCGGTGAACATGAACTTTGTCGCCTTCTCCCATTATCTGGGGGATCTGTCGGGGCAGATATTCGTGTTCTTCATTCTCACCGTGGCAGCGGCGGAGGCGGCCATCGGCCTGGCCATCCTGGTGCTGGTGTTCCGTAATCGACAGACCATCAACGTCCAGGATCTGGACGAGATGAAGGGGTAGGGCATGGATACTATCTATCTGCTCATCGTTCTCGCCCCCCTGTTCGGGGCCATTGCCGCCGGCCTGTTCGGCCAACAGTTGGGGCGGACCGGGGCCCATACCGTTACCGTCGCCGGGGTGGCCGTCTCCTTCCTGCTCTCCCTGGTGGTGTTCTGGCATCACGTGTTCGGCGGGGGCGGGGTCTATAACGAGACCGTGTACACCTGGCTGGTGAGCGACGGCATCCGCTTCGAGGTGGGTTTTTTGATCGATAACCTCACCGCCCTGATGATGCTGGTGGTGACCTTCGTCTCCCTGATGGTGCACATCTACACCATCGGCTACATGCATGAGGATCCGGGCTACCAGCGCTTCTTTGCCCTGATCTCCCTGTTTACCTTCTCCATGCTGGTGCTGGTGATGGCCAACAACTTCATGCAGCTGTTCTTCGGCTGGGAGGCCGTGGGCCTGGTGTCCTACCTGCTCATCGGCTTCTGGTTCAAGCGGCCCACCGCCATCCATGCCAACCTCAAGGCCTTCATCGTCAACCGGGTGGGGGACTTTGCCTTCGTGCTCGGGATTGCCGCCATCGTCTTCTACACCGGCAGCCTGGACTACGCCACCGTCTTCGGTCAGGCGGAAGGCATGTCCCAGGCCGGCATCAGTGTCCTACCGGGCACCGAGTGGTCCCTGCTGACCGTGGCCTGTATCCTGCTGTTCATCGGTGCCATGGCCAAGTCGGCCCAGGTGCCCCTGCATGTGTGGCTGCCCGACTCCATGGAAGGCCCCACACCCATCTCGGCCCTGATCCATGCGGCTACCATGGTGACGGCGGGGATCTTCATGGTGGCGCGCATGTCGCCCCTGTACGAATTCTCCGTGACCGCACTGGGCTTCGTACTCATCATCGGTGCCGTCACCGCCTTCTTCATGGGGTTGGTGGGGCTGGTGCAGAACGATATCAAGCGGGTGGTGGCCTATTCCACCCTGTCCCAGCTGGGTTATATGACCGTGGCCCTGGGGGCCTCCGCCTATGCGGCGGGGATTTTCCACCTCATGACCCATGCCTTCTTCAAGGCCCTTTTGTTCCTGGCGGCCGGTTCGGTGATCATGGCCATGCATCATGAGCAGGACATCCGTCGCATGGGGGGGTTGCGCAAGTACATGCCCATCACCTATGCCACCGCCTTGATCGGCTCCCTGGCCCTGATCGGCTTCCCGGGCCTGGCCGGCTTCTTCTCCAAGGACGGCATCATCGAGGCCGTGTCCCTGTCGGAGATTCCGGGGGCGGGTATTGCCTACGTGCTGATATTGCTGGGCGTGTTCGTCACTGCCCTGTACACCTTCCGCATGTTCTTCCTGGTGTTCCACGGCGAGGAGCGTTTCCGCCATGCGGCGCCCGGCACCGACCACGATCACGGCCACGACCATGACGGGCATGGTCACGGCCTGCAGGGCGACCCGAAGGAATCGCCGTGGGTGGTGACCGTACCCCTGATCCTGCTGGCCATCCCTTCGGTACTGGCGGGCTATTTCGTCGGCCCCCTGCTGTTCGGTGATTTCTTCGCCGGGGTGATCCATGTGGACGAGACCCGGGATGTGCTGGCCCGTCTGGGCGAGAGTTATACCGGGGTCATGGGCTATATCACCCACGGTCTGGCGATGCCGCCCTTCTGGCTGGCGATGGCGGGTCTGGCCACGGCCTGGTACGTGTACACGAAACGTCCGGACATTGCCGACAACGCACGCCGGCGCGCTCCCTGGGCCTATGACCTGCTGAACCGGAGCTACGGCTTCGACCAGTTCAATGATGTGGTGTTCGCCAGGGGCACCCAGCGCCTGGGGCAGTGGTTGTGGCGCTTTGGCGACACGTTGCTGATCGACACGACCCTCGTCAACGGCAGCGCCAGGGTGGTGGGCTGGGCATCCCGGCAGGTGCGCCAAGTGCAGACGGGCTATGTCTATCACTACGCCTTCGCCATGATCATCGGTCTGCTGGTACTCATCATGGCGTTTGCCTTCTAGCGCGGTCGTGCTGGGTGCAACGACAGGATCAACGCAGGATTCCACTGGGAAGAAATAATGTTCGCTGACTGGCCACTGCTCTCTCTTGTGATATGGACGCCGATTCTCGGCGGCCTGATCGTCCTGACCATGGGTGACCGGATGCCCGAGGCATCCCGGCGCGTGGGCCTGGCCTTCGCGGTGCTGACCTTCCTGGTGAGTATCCCGCTGTTCACGCTCTTCGACCGCGGCACCCACGAGATGCAATTCGTGGAGATGATCCCCTGGATCAGCACCTTCAACATCCATTACCATCTGGGCGTGGACGGGATCTCCATGCCGCTGATCCTGCTCACCACCTTCACCACGGTGCTGGTGGTCATCGCCGCCTGGGAGGTGATCCAGTATCGGGTATCCCAGTACCTGGCGGCCTTCCTGGTCATGGAGGGCCTGATGATCGGGGTCTTCTCGGCCCTGGATGCAGTGCTGTTTTATGTCTTCTTCGAGGCCATGCTGATCCCCATGTTCCTGGTGATCGGCATCTGGGGCGGTCCCAACCGGATCTACGCCACCCTCAAGTTCTTTCTCTACACCTTCCTGGGCTCGGTCTTCCTGCTCATCGGCCTGATCTACCTGTACACCCAGTCCGGTAGCTTCGCCATCCTGGATTTCCACCATCTGCCCCTGGGTATGACCGCCCAGACCCTGATCTTCCTGGGCATGTTGCTGGCCTTCGGGGTGAAGATCCCCATGTTCCCGGTCCATACCTGGTTGCCGGACGCCCACGTGGAGGCGCCCACCGGCGGTTCGGTGATCCTGGCGGCGATCATGCTGAAGATCGGCGGCTACGGATTCCTGCGCTTTTCCCTGCCCATCGCCCCGGACGCGGCCATGGCCCTGGACTGGCTGATGGTCACCCTGTCCCTGATCGCCGTGGTCTACATCGGTCTGGTGGCGCTGATGCAGCAGGACATGAAGAAACTGATCGCCTATTCCTCCATCGCCCACATGGGCTTCGTGACCCTGGGCTTCTTCATCGTCTTCATGATCTACAACAACACCGGCTCCTGGCAGGGGGCCGCCCTGGGGATCAGTGGCGGCATGGTGCAGATGATCTCCCATGGCCTGATCTCCGCGGCCATGTTCCTCTGTGTGGGCGTACTCTATGACCGCATGCACAGCCGCCGGATCGCCGATTACGGTGGTGTGGCCAACACCATGCCCTGGTTTGCCGCCTTCTTCGTGCTGTTTGCCATGGCCAATACGGGGCTGCCGGGTACCTCGGGCTTCGTGGGCGAGTTCATGGTGATCCTGGCCGCCTTCCGGGCCGACTTCTGGATCGCCCTGCTGGCCGCCACTACCCTGATCCTGGCCGCGGCCTATACCCTGTGGCTGGTGAAACGGGTGGTCTACGGCGAAGTGGCCAACGACAACGTGGCCGGGCTGACGGATGTGAACCGGCGCGAGTTCTGGGTGCTGGGCGTGCTGGCCTTTGCCGTACTCCTGCTGGGGGTCTGGCCGGCGCCTCTGCTGGATGTGCTGGCCGCCACCGTGGACAACCTGGTGCGGCATATCGCCGTTTCCAAGCTCTAAGCTCTCCTGGATGCCGATATGACCTTTGAGATTCCGGACTTCATCCCCGTCATTCCCGAGCTCTTCCTGCTGGGCATGGGCTGCTTCATCCTGGTGGCGGATCTGTTCATCCCCCAGGCCCGGCGTGACATCACCTACGGACTGGCTCAGTTCTCCCTGTTGGGCGCCCTGCTGCTGACCCTGTGGCTGGCGGCGCCGGAGGTACGGATCACCATGTCCGGTACCTTCGTGGCCGATCCTATGTCGGATCTGCTCAAGTCGGTGGTGTTGCTGATTTCGGCGGTGGTCTTCCTCTATGCGCGGCCCTACCTGATGAGCCGGGATCTGTACCAGGGTGAGTTCTATGTCCTGGGGCTGTTCGGGGTGCTGGGGATGATGGTGATGATCTCGGCCAACAGCCTGCTCACCCTCTATCTCGGGCTTGAGCTACTGTCCCTGTGCCTCTATGCCATGGTGGCCTTCAATCGGGATTCCACCCAGGCGGCCGAGTCCGCCATGAAGTACTTCGTGCTGGGGTCGATTGCCTCGGGCGTACTGCTCTACGGCATGTCCATGCTCTACGGCATCACGGGTACCCTGGACATCGCCGGTGTGACCGCGGGCATCCTGACGGCCTCTGGTGAATTCAACATGGCCCTGGTGTTCGCCCTGGCCTTCGTGGTGGTGGCCCTGGCGTTCAAGCTGGGGGCGGTGCCCTTCCACATGTGGCTGCCGGATGTGTACCACGGCGCGCCCACACCGGTGACTCTGTTTATCGGCACGGCGCCCAAGATCGCCGCTCTGGCCATCATCATGCGCCTACTGGTGGATGGCCTTGGGCCGCTGCACGCGGACTGGCAAGGCATGCTGCTGATCCTGGCGGTGCTTTCCCTGGCGGTGGGCAACGTGGTGGCCATCGCCCAGACCAACATCAAGCGCATGTTCGCCTATTCCACCATTTCCCACGTCGGGTTCGTGCTGCTGGCCGTCATGGCCGGGACGACGGAGGGGAATGCGGCGGCCCTGTTCTATGTGATCGCCTATGCCCTGATGGCAGCCGGCGGCTTCGGCATGGTGCTGTATCTGTCCCGCCAGGGCTTCGAGGCGGACAACATCCAGGATTTCCGCGGCCTGAATGAACGCAGTCCCTGGTTTGCCTTCATCATGTTGCTGCTGATGGCTTCCATGGCAGGCCTGCCGCCTACCCTGGGTTTCTATGCCAAGCTGGCGGTGCTGCAGGCGGTGGTGCAGGTGGACTTCGTCTGGATAGCCGTGTTCGCCGTCCTGATGTCGGTGATCGGTGCCTTCTACTACCTGCGCATCATCAAGTTCATGTACTTCGACAAGCCGGAGGATCGGACCGAACTGTCCCGGGGCATGGATTTCAACGTGGTGCTGTCGGTCAACGGTCTGCTGATGCTGGGTCTGGGGATCTTCCCCGGCATCCTGATGTCGCTGACTGCAGCGGTCCGGTAGGGGAGGGGGTATGGATCTTTTGCAGGTTACCGTGTGGCTCTATCTTCTCATCGCCCTGGCGGCAGCCAACCTGCC
>NZ_JAJNQM010000067.1:0-20272 GCF_022227785.1 Ectothiorhodospira lacustris
GTCCACGACAAGGTCCGCCAGTTCTTCGATGTTCCCCGGCAGGTGGTGAGCCTCAATGTCGCCCAGGTCCGGCAGGGCGTGATCGATCCACGAGATCCTGAAGCCCTGGTCCGCAATTTCCTGCTGCAACTGGAGCAGCAACCCGTGCTCACCTTTCTCTCCACGGGCACGCCCGAAGGGGAATATTTTGCCGCCAGCCGCCCCCCGCTGGGCGAGGATCGCAGCCTGCGGATATTGCAGGCCAGCATCGACAACCACCGCGTCATGTCCCTCTACCGCGTGGATAAACGCAATCTCCCGGGGGAACTGATCGATGCCGGCAACGACCACTACGATGCCCGACTCCGTCCCTGGTTCATGACAGCCCAGACGATGGGCCGCATGAGCTGGTATCCAGCCTATCGCTATGCCATCAATGACCCCGCCGGTGACTACAGCGCCATGGGTCTGGGTATATCGGCCCCTCTGTACGGCGCCGATGAGCAGTTCGTGGGGGTGATTTCCGCCGATCTTTCGATTGTGCAACTCAGCCGATGGCTGACTGAAGTGATGGAACGCTCCGGGGGCGTCGCCTTCATTACCGAACCGGACGGAAAACTGCTGGCAAACTCGACCCCGGACCCGGTCTATTTCCTGAACCGTGACGAAACCCGTAGGATCAGTCTATGGGAAAGTGATTCTCCTCTGCTCAGGGAACTGGGCGAACTGCTGGAACGACAAGCCGACCCCGGACAGGGACGGGTACTGCATCAGATCGAAGATGAACGCTACCTGGTGGACTGGGTGAGTTACTCACTGCAGGACGGCCCGACCCTACGGATCGTGCAGGCGATCCCCCAGAGCCAGTTCATGGCGCCGATGCTGGATTTGTTGCGGCAACTGCTGCTGGTGGCCGCCGGGATCCTGTTGCTGGGAATGATGCTGATCACCCTCATCAGCATCTGGGTCACCCGCCCCCTGGTGGCCTTGAGCCGCTGGGCAAGTCGACTCGGGCGGGGGGACTGGACCTTCCGGCCTGACATCCGCACTCCGGTCCAGGAAGTCAGCCGGTTATCCCAGGCATTGGGACAGATGGCACATCACATGGAACGACAGACCCAGGATCTGGAGCGGCTGGTTGCCACGCGCACGCGGGAACTGGAGCAGGCCAACCAGGAATTGTCCCGATTATCCCGCACCGACGCGCTCACCGGCCTGGCCAACCGACGCAGCCTTGATGAGGTGCTGGCAAGGGAATGGGCGAGAACCCGCCGTTTTGCCCAGCCGTTGAGTCTGCTGATGCTGGATATCGACTGGTTCAAGGCCTACAACGATCAGCATGGACACCCGGAGGGAGACCACTGCATGCAGGTGCTGGCCGACGTGCTACGGCAACATACCCAGCGGGCCACCGATCTGGCGGCCCGCTACGGCGGTGAGGAGTTTGCCGTTGTCTGCAGCGGTCTTGATCATGCAAGGGCCCTTGGATTGGCGGAAGAGATTCGCGGCATGCTGGAACAAAGGGCATTGCCCCACGAAAGCTCCCCGTTGGGGGTGATCACGGTCAGCATCGGCGTGGCGACGCTGAATATGGGGGACACACGCTCACCCGGACAACTGATCGAAGCGGCGGATCTGGCGCTCTATCGCGCCAAGGCGTCCGGCCGCAACCGGGTTGTCTCGGTAGAGAACAAACACGTCGCACATTGACTTGCTTCCCCAAGGTTCGTAAGGTTTCGGCTGCTTCAGGTGACCCGGCGGCACGTGCCGTCGGGATCGCGGTGCCTGTGCGTCCGGCCTACGGTCGGCGTCGAGTGTCGTGATCGGGAAGCCGGTGCGGCGGGTGACGTGAATATATTTCACACACCGGCCAAGGCCGGCGCTGTCCCCGCAACGGTAGGCGAGTCAAAGTGTGGCATCACGTCACTGTGCCGAAGGCGTAATACTGCGTCCGGCATGGGAAGGCGCCTCACCGGAAGCATAGCTTCCTCTCGTAAGCCCGGAGACCGGCCTCAAGCAACGCGCCACACGGCGGGGAACCGTGAACGGCGGCGTACACGCCTGGCATGCCGCTGCGCTTGCCGAGTTGCCTGCCGCCTTGATCCTGCCCCCCGCATGGTTTCTGGAACCCGATAGACCGAGGTCTGCCATGCATATCGAAACAGGCTTGATTGCCCAACCCAAACTCATCCTTGCCGGGGCCACCGCCGCGGTCGTACTTGCCTATTACCTACGCCACCTCATACGCCGCCCACAGGACTGGCCGCGTATTCTCCTGGCCGCGCTTTTCTTCTCGGTCTTCATGGAGGCTATCCACTTTCACGTCGGGCCATCGGAGCTTCACTTCGTCGGGGCCATGGCCATCTACTTCACCCTGGGCTTTCTGCCCGCACTGTTCGGCTTTGCTCTAGGATTGCTCCTGCAGGCCCTCATCTTCGAACCTGCCGACCTGGCACATTGGGCAGTCAACAGCCTCTCCCTGATCCTGCCGCTGCTGCTGGTCCACTACACCATCGGGCGACGCTACCGGGAACAGGGCGAAACCCTGACCTGGGGACGGATTTTGCGTCTGGATGCGATGTACTACAGCGGCGTGGCCCTGATGGTGGGTTTCTGGCTGGCGGGAACAGGTACAGGGATCAGCGCCTGGGCGCTGTGGGCCAGTTCTTATGCGCTCATCGTGCTCATCGAACCCCTGGTCACCTACGCCGCAGTGCGCTTGCTGAAAGCCCACGAAGGCAAGCGGCTGGGTCGTCTGTTTGCCGTGGATAATCTGCGTATCGCCTCTGCGCGGCAGTCCTCATAGGGCATTCACGTGCCCATGGGCACACCCCCAGGCCTGGGCGATCCTCGCCGCCCGTCCCAGGGAGACGGCTTCAGTCTCGAAGTCCACCACCTGGCAGACATCGGCATGCACTGGCCTGGGGGGAATCCGGTGGGTACGGCCATCGGTCAGCAACCATAAACCGATGCGCTTGCCGGGGTTCCGGCGGCGTACCTGCAACAGCAGGGCGTCCGCCAGCGCCACGCCGGAGGCCATCGGCGTCCCTCCGCCACCACCGATGGGCGCGATCCAGTCCTCGTTGAAGACGGCGGCTCGGGCCGGGGGCTGCAACACCCGGGCCCCACTGCCGGAAAACCCGATCACCGCCAGTTCCCCCCGCAGAACATAGATCTGTTGTACCCAGGTGGACAGCAATCCCTTGGCCAGGGCCAGTTTGTCCCGACGCAGCATGGAACCGGAACAGTCCAACACCAGACAATAGAGCATGTCACCATGCCCCCGGCGGCGACGATAAACCAGAGCGTCCCGGGTCAGGGGGCCATGCCCCTTGTGGATCAGGCTGCGGTGCCAGTGGATGGCCCCCGGCCCAAGGCGCGAGAACTCACGCTGCCGACCGGGGTTGTCACCGCGCCCGTCGGGCACCTGTCCGGGTGCCCGACGGTGCGTCAGGGCTTTTTTACCGGCAAGGGCCTCGCAACATCCCACGGCCGGTAGACCACCGGCTCCGGCGGCAATGCGCCCCATTCATCATCATGATCCGGTTCCGGATCCTGGCCACGGGGCGTTTCCGTGGACTCCGATTCCATCGTCGCCCCGGCAGGAGGCGGACGCCTCTGCTCGGCGGAATGCGGGCCTTGAGGCGGAACCTCCACCGACTCGGAGCCGGCCGGCGGACGCCGATGATCCAGCACCAGGGCCTGCACCGCCTGCATGTCCTGTTCCTCTATCCGGGATCGTGCCGCCAGGGCGGCGTGGGCACGGGCAGCACGCAGCATGACCAGATCCGCTCTCACCCCTTCCACCCCTGCCTCGAAACACAACCGGCTGACCTGCCGGTGCAAATCATCCTCGAACACCAGGCTTTCAAGTCGGTTGCGAGCCCGGCAGAGCCGCTCCAGCAATGCCCGTTGTGCCTGATCATGGCGCAGGACAAAGCCATGCGGGTCCATCTCGAAGGCCAGCCGCGCGCGCACGATGGCCTCCCGAGTGGGGGGATCGATCCCCCCGTCCAGGGTGACGAAAAGACCAAAGCGGTCCAGCAATTGGGGGCGTAGCCTGCCCTCCTCCGGGTTCATGGTGCCCACCAGCACGAACCGGGCCGGGTGTTGGTGGGAAATGCCGTCCCGCTCCACCCGATTGACGCCGCCGGCACTCACATCCAGCAACTGGTCCACCAGCACGTCCGGCAACAGGTTGACCTCATCCACATACAGCACCCCCTGATGGGCCCGGGCCAGCAGGCCGGGGCGAAAGTTCACCTGGCCGTGCTGGAGTGCGCTTTCGATGTCCAGCGATCCCAGCAACTGTTCTTCGCTGGCCCCCAGGGGGAGATTGACGAAGCAGCCTTCCGGCAGCAACTGGGCCAGGGCACGGGCGCTGGTGGTCTTGGCCGATCCCCGGGGTCCCTGGATCAGCACTCCGCCGATGAGAGGATCAATGGCCGCCAGCAACAGGGCCATCCGCAGGCGGGGCACCCCGATCAGGGCCGTAAACGGGTATTGGGGTGTCGGGATCTGCACGCTCATGCCCCCTCCCAACGGGCCTCGCTCTCCAGCAGCCGGGTTTCCAGCTGCTCACGATAATCCCCCGGCGACTGCCACAGGCCGCGCTGCATGGCCTCCAGCAGGCGCTCGCACATCTCGTGCAGGGCATCCGGGTTGTGCCGTTCCAGAAAGGCCCGGTTATGAGGGTCGTTGATCAAGGCATCCGTCACCCGGGCATACTGATCATCCCGCACCACCCGGGCGGTGGCGTCATAGGCAAACAGGTAATCCACGGTGGCGGCCATCTCCGCCGCCCCCTTGTAGCCATGGCGCTGCATCGCCTGGATCCATTTGGGATTGGTGACCCGGGCCCGGATCACCCGGCTGATCTCCTGGGCCAGGGACTGAACCCTGGGCGCCTGGGGATTGCTGTGATCCCCGAAAAAGAGCGCGGGCTGACGTCCGCTCAGATGGCGCACGGCCGCACTCATGCCACCCTGGAACTGGTAATAGTCATCGGAATCCAGCAGATCGTGTTCCCGATTGTCCTGGTTCTGCACCACCAGATCGATTCCTGTCAGTCGTTGCCGGAATACATCGGGCAGGGCGGTCCCCTGGTCCCGGGTGCCATAAGCATAGCTCCCCCAGTTCACGTAGGCCTCGCTCAGATCCCCGTCGTCCCGCCATTGCCGGCTCTCCATCAGTCCTTGCAGCCCGGCACCGTAAGCACCGGGCCGGGCGCCGAAGATGCGCAGTCCCGCCCGTCGGCGAGCCATATCCGGGTCCATCCCCCGCGCCACACCCACCCGGGTCTCCCGCAGGATACGGGCGCGGATGGGATTGACGGCCTCCGGTTCGTCCAGCCCGGCCACCGCCTGCACCGCGGCATCGAACAGGCGGATGACATTGATAAAGGCATCACGAAAGAATCCGGAGATGCGCAGGGTCACGTCGATGCGGGGGCGGTCCAGGACGGACATGGGCAGGATCTCGAAATCCGTCACCCGATGACTGCCCGCCGCCCAGCGGGGGCGCACGCCGATCAGGGCCATGGCCTGGGCGATGTCATCGCCGCCGGTGCGCATGGTGGCCGTGCCCCAGACCGACAGACCGACGGCCCGGGGATAGTCTCCCTCCTCCTGCAGATAACGCTCCACCAGCAGATTGGCGGATTTCAGGCCCAGCATCCAGCTGGTGGGGGTGGGCACGGCGCGAACGTCCACGGAATAGAAGTTGCGTCCGGTGGGCAGGACGTCGGGGCGCCCCCGACTGGGGGCTCCACTGGGCCCCGGAGGCACGAAACGCCCCGCCAATCCCCGGGTGAGCTGCAACAACTCCTGGGGACCGCAGGCCTTCAGGGCCGGCCGCAGACGCTGATGGATGCGTTCCAGTACCTGGCGAGTGGCCGACCAACCACCTTCGTCCACGGGCAGCCCCTGGCTCAGGATCCGCAGGGCCAGGCACTCCAGGCGTTCCCGGGTATCCCCTTGATGCCGCCAGGGGGCATCACTGATTCCGGCCAGTAGCGGCGGGCGAAGGCCCTGCCAGGGCGCCTCCCAGGGAGCGTCCAGGGGATCGAAACCCTCCCCCAAAAGATCCCGGGACAAGGCCCGGATCAGGCTGTCGTTGCCCCCCCTGCCATCACCGGAGGGGTAGCGGGCCAGGGCCAGCAGCGTATCCACCGCCTGGCGTCCCGTCGGGGAGCGACCAAACACGTGCAGACCATCCCGGATCTGGCTTTCCTTGAGTTCACACAGATAGGCATCGGTACGGTTCAGCAGGCGCTGTTCGTCCGTTTCGCAGCGGGGCGCCTCCAGCCCCAGATCCTGGTGCAGGTTCTGAGCCAGGATCATCTCCAGAATCCGCCGCCGCAGCACGCCGGCCCGCTGCCGGTCCAGCATCAGCGCCTCATAATACTCGTCCACCAGCCGCTCCAGATCCCGGGTGGGGCCGTAGTTTTCCGCCCGTGTCAGGGGCGGCATCAGATGATCAATGATCACCGCCTGGGCGCGGCGCTTGGCCTGGGTGCCTTCCCCCGGGTCGTTGACGATGAAGGGATAGAGATGGGGCATGGGGCCCAGGATCAGGTCCGGCCAGCAGCTCCGGCTCAGGGCCACACTCTTGCCCGGCAACCACTCCAGGTTGCCGTGTTTGCCCACATGCACCACGGCATCGCAGTCGAAACGTCGGCGCAGCCAGGCATGAAAGGCCAGGTAATAGTGAGGTGGCACCAGATCCGGATCATGGTAGTTGGCCATCATGTCCAGGTGATATCCCCTGGGAGGCTGAATGCCGATGAAGACGTGGCCATAGCGCAGCCCGGCGATCATGAACCGCCCCCGGCGCACCATGGGGTCCTGATCCGGCGCCCCCCAGCGGGACAGGACCGCCGACCGGCAGACCTCGGGAAGATCCTGGAAGAAGGCCTCGTAATCCGGCATGGACAGGCTTTGCCAGGCGGTGCGCACGGGCCAGCGGTCCGGGTCGTTGGTGATGCCCCGGCGCAGCAGCGCCATCAGGGCATCGCCGTTGTCAGGGATGGGTCCGAGGCGGTAACCCTCCTGCCGCAGCCGTTCCAGAATGACGATGACGGACTGGGGCGTGTCCAGTCCCACGCCGTTGCCCAGACGCCCTTCCCGGGTGGGATAGTTGGCCAGGATGAGCGCCAGCCGCTTGTCGCCATTGTCCAGGGTCCGCAGGCGGCACCAGCGTCGGGCCAGCTCGGCCACAAAGCGGATGCGCTCGGGCTGGGGCTGATAGTGAACCACATCGCTCTGGGTATGGGGGCAACGATGCTGAAGTCCCTTGAAACTGACCGCCCGGGAAATGATATGGCCGTCCATCTCCGGCAATGCCACCTGCATGGCGATATCACGGGGCTGCAGCCCGTGAGGATCAGACTCCCAGGCCGCCTCATTGCCGCCGGACAGCAGTATCTGCACCACCGGGACATCGTCCAGCAACGGCGTATCCGCGACCGATTCCACCCCGCCCCGGGCAAAGGCGGTGCTGTTGAGCACCAGGCTCACGGCCTGCTCCCGGCACAGGCGGCGCACGGTGTCCAGGCACAGGGGGTCCTTGAGGGAAATCAGGGCCAGAGGCAGAGGATTGAGACCACACTCCAGCAGACTCCCGCACAGGGCGTCGAACACCTGGATATTGCCCGCCTGCAAATGGGCGCGATAAAACAGCAGGGCCACCCGGGGAGCGCCGGGAATCCAGCGGGCCTCCCAGGCCGCCACCGTGCCCACATCCGATTCTGGGTGGAAGATCCCGATGGCGGGCAGAGGCCGGGGCGGCGGCACCGACAGGGGCAACTGAAAGAAGGTGGCGCCCAAGTAGCGGTAAAAGGCCCGGATATTGGCCCCGCCCCCTTCCCGCAGATAGCGCCACAGGGTCCGACAGATCTCCGGGGCCACCGTACTGCCCGCCAGCAGGCGGGGATCCTCCACATGATCGCCGGAGAACATGGCTAGGGCGATGCCCCGCCGCCGGCACAGGGCCTGCGCCTGCTCGGTGCCGTAGGGCCAGTAGGACTCCCCGCCCAGATGATCAATGATGATCAGGCGTGCCCGTTCCAGCACACTTTCCATGTAGAGATCCACGGAAGCCGGCTGGCGCAGGTGCAGCAGATTGGCCAGACGCAGGGTCGGATAACCAATCAGGCCGCCCCCCGGTGCCTGGGGATTGCCGGGATAGTGGGCGGCCAGCAGGGCCAGGGTGGTATCCGCCGCGCTGAGGATGACGATCTCCGCCGGGGACTGATCCAGCCGGATGGTGACCGTATCGTCATCCACAAAGCCGCCGGGCTGGGCCGACAGCAGGTGCATCAGGCTGGTTCCGCAAGCACCGCCGGTGCCAGGGCCTCCCGCAGCACGGCGGCCGACAGACCGCGGCCGATACAGACCAGGCGGGTCCGGGGCGACTCGTCAGGCCGCCACGGACGGTCGAAATAGCTGTCAAAGCGACGGCCTACCCCCTGGATCACTAGCCGCATGGGCTTGCCGGGCAGGCAGGCAAAGCCCTTGATGCGGAGAATGTCATGGGTACTTACCAGGGCCTGCAGCCCTTCCAGCAGGGCTTCCCGATCCACCGCCGGCAACTCGACGACGACGGAATCAAAGGCGTCATGTCCATGCTCGTGTTCGTGCCCGTGGGCGGCGCCCTCTCCCTCATGGTGGTGATGATGGTGGTGATGGGCGTGGCGTAGATGGATGCCCTCCTCCGCGGCACAACCCAGACCCAACAACAGGGACAGATCCAGACGTCCGTGATCGGCGGTCACCACCTTGACCTGGGGCGGGATCTCCCCGCGCACCAACGCCTCCACCTGTTGCAGGGCCTCCGGTGTGATCAGATCCCCCTTGTTCAAAAGCACCAGATCCGCCGCGGAAAGTTGATCCTCAAACAGTTCATGCAGACCGGAGACATGATCCAGATTGGGGTCTGCGCGACGCTGACGTTCCACCGCCTCCGGATTGGCGGCAAACCGGCCGGCGACGACGGCGGGGGCATCGACCACGGTGATGACCGCATCCACCGTGCAGCCGGTGCGAATGGCCGGCCAGTTGAAGGCCTGCACCAAGGGTTTTGGCAGGGCCAGGCCCGAGGTTTCGATGAGGATGTGATCGATCTCGTCGCGGCGCTCCATCAGGGCCTGCATGACCGGATAGAAGGCCTCCTGCACGGTACAGCACAGACAGCCGTTGGCCAGTTCGTAGATGCGGCCGGCCTCTTCGCCCCCTTCGGTTTCGCAGCCCACGGTGCAGCCGCGAAGGATCTCCCCGTCCACGCCCAGCTCACCGAACTCATTGACGATAACCGCAATGCGCCGTCCCTGGGCATGATCCAGGATGTGGCGCAACAACGTGGTCTTTCCACTGCCCAGAAAGCCGGTGACGATGGTGGCAGGGATGCGCGCCCGGAAGGCGCCCGAGGATGCAGACATGGAATGTCTCCCGCACGCCGCCCGCGTGCATGTTGATGGAGTGACAGGCGTTCCGCGGGCCGGTCTCCGGGCTCGTGGCTGTGCCGGGGCACACAGGGGATCGCCTTCCCATGAGGCGCGCCTGAACGCAGGCGCAACCTCACAGTGGCCGGATGATCCCTGCTCACCACCTACCGTTGCGGGGGCAGCGCCGGCATGGTCGCCACGGCGACGTCACCGGCTTCCCGTTTAACCCGAAGGCACTGGCCCGCGGGCACCCGTGGAAGGATTGAACAAACGGGGCAAGCTTACCGGGTATGGCACCATTCAGACAATGCCGGCCCATTTCATGGCCGATGGTATTGATGACCTGCAGCATGTTCAGGTCGACCTCCCGCCGTCATTCCCGGGAAGGCGGGAATCCAGGCGCCAAGCTGATCAGCAGCATCCCGTTTTTCCGGAACCTGTGCCCTGCCCTCACCGAGGCATCACCCGCACCGGTGCGATCTCATGCAGGGGCCGGGGTCTGCCGATGTGATACCCCTGCACGAAATCCACACCGATCCGGCCCAGGACCGCCAGTACCTCCTCGTTTTCGACGAACTCGGCGATGGTCTTCAGGCCCATTTCATGGCCGATGGTATTGATGGCCCGTACCATGGCCAGGTCAACCGGGTCATGGGCGATATCCTTGACGAAGGCACCGTCGATTTTCAGATAGTCCACCGGCAGATTTTTCAGGTAGCCGAACGAGGACAGGCCGCTGCCGAAGTCATCCAGCGCAAACAGGCATCCCAGATGCCTGACTTCCCGGATGAAATGGATCACCTTGGAGAGATTGCCAATGGCCGCGCTTTCCGTGATCTCCAGGCAGACGGTACCGGGCGGCAGGGCCAGCCGTTCCAGCGTGCTCTTGAGACTGTCCCGGAAACGATCGTCCGACAATGACGCACCCGACAGATTGATGCACCAGGTACCTTCCAGGCCACCTGGTTTGCGACAGGAATCACTCAACCAGGCCAGCACATTGCGCACCACCCACTGGTCGATGCGGGGCATCATCTGATAGCGCTCCGCGGCAGGAATGAAACTGCCTGGGCTGATGACCTGATCACCCTCCAGCAGTCGCACCAGCACCTCGTAGTGTACCGGCAAGCCTTCACATCCTGGCATCAGGGGCACGATGGGCTGCACATAGAGACGGAACCGGTCTTCATCCAGGGCGGACTGCAGCCGGGAAACCCATTGCACTTGTCCATGGTGTTCCAGCAGATGCTGGTCATCCGGCTGATACACATGTACCTGACTTCTACCGGCCTCCTTGGCCGCATAGCAGGCCGAATCCGCGGCGGACAGCAATGTCGCCATGGACCCGTGCCCCTCATCAATACCCACCAGACCGATGCTGACCCCCAGGCTGAAGGATTTGTCCTGCCAGGCGAAGCGAAAATCATGTATTGCCTGACGAATGGCCTCGGCCACCCGGCGGGCCTTGTCCATCGGGCAATCCCTCAGCAGCAGACCGAATTCGTCGCCGCCCAGCCTTGCCAGCACATCCGCGGCCCGTACATGCTGGCCGACAAGGGCGGTGATCTGACGCAAGGCTTCGTCCCCTGCTTCATGGCCACAGGTGTCATTGATGACCTTGAACTGATCCAGGTCCAGATAACCGAGCACATGATGACTGCCGGGCTCGAAGGGGCTGTCCAGCAGGTGATGGAGACATTGCTCAAAGGCCCGGCGGTTGAGAATCCCGGTCAGCACATCATGTCGGGCCTGATAGGTCAGTTCGCGGGACAGGTTCAGGGTGACGGTGACATCATGGATCACCAGCACCACCCCCATGATGAAACCCTCGTGGGAACGGATGGGCGCGGCGGAATCCTGAACCGGGATTTGCCTGCCGTCACGGCGGCGCAACAGACCATGCTCATGACGGCGAATGGGGTGCCCCCTGGAAAGCACCGAACGGACGGGATTTTCCATCATCCTGCCGGTCTTCTCATCCACGAGACGATAGACCGCCCCGATATTCTGGCCACGGGCCTCGTTCAGATCCACCCCCGTCAGGCGCTGGGCAACGGGGTTGATATACTGGATCACACCGGACTCATCGGTGGTGATCACCCCATCGCCGATGGATGCCAGCGTGACCCTGGCCAGATCCCGCTCCCGCTGTAATTGCTCTTCCACCTGCCGCCGATCAGTCACATCCCTGACCAGGGCCGTGAACATGATTTGGTCGCCCACCTGACTCTCCGTGACGGAGACCTCCACCGTACGCCGATTCCCGTCATCCCCCTTGAGTCGATAGGCCTGTCGCTCCCCGGGGTTCGGCAAGACGGCGCCCTCGCCGGTTTCGGCCCTGGCATCACGCCCCTCGAACAGCAGATGTACCGGTTTTCCGACGGCTTGGGAGGAAGGGATGCCGAAAAGATGTTCGGCACCGGGGTTGATCCCCGTGAGCATGCCATCCCGGGTGAAGGTCATCACACCTTCCTTCATGTCCCGGATGATGGCCCGGGTCTGATCCATGGCCCTGGCCAGGGTGTCCATCAGGCGATTGTAGTGGAGCGCGATCTGACCCACTTCGGTAAAGGGTTCCACCCTCGCACGCCGGTCCAGTGTGCCGCTGCTTGCCTGTCCATCCATGGTCTGTATCAGTTCGGCCAGTTCATCACGAGCGCCATGTTCAGAGACATTCAGACCCAGGCTTTCATCCCGGGCACTGACCCGCAGCGGCATGAAACGATCGATCAGTCGCAGCAGCAGATAGGCCGTGAAAAAGGACCAAAGGCCACAGACCAGGATGCCCAGCAACTGGACCCCCACCTGCTGATAACGCTCCAGTCCCGTATTCAAGGCGGACAGATCGCCGAACAACCCCACCGCCAGAGTCCCCCAGATGCCGGCTGCCAGATGGGCGGGGATCGCCCCCACCGCATCATCCACCCGCAGACGCAGCAGCAGTTCATGGCAAAGCACCATGAGGATGGCCCCCACCCCACCCACCATCAGTGCATTGGCGGCGGAGAGGACATGGGCGCTGGCGGTAATGGCCACCAGACCGGCAATGGCCCCATTGAGGGCATAAAGCACCTCCGGATAACCCCGGAAACGCCAGCCGATAAGGAGTCCGGTGAGAATGCCCCCCACCGCGGCCAGGGTGGTGTTGACCAGGATGCCCGGCACCCGGCCATCCATCGCCAGAGTACTGCCCCCATTGAAACCGAACCAGCCGAAGAACAGGATCAGCAGGCCCAGCATGGCCATGGGCAGATTGCCCGCGGGAATCACCCGGGGCCGCTCGCCCACCACGAAACGCCCCGCCCGACTACCCACCACGATGACCGCAGCCAGCGCCACCCAGCCGCCCAGGCTGTGCACCACCGTGGAACCGGCAAAATCCACGAACCCCATGTCCGCCAGCCAGCCTGATCCACTGCCCGTTGCCCCACCCCAGGCCCAGTGACCGAAGACGGGATAGATCAACCCTGCCACCAGCGCAGTTACCACCATGTAGCTGGCAAAACGCATGCGCTCCGCCACGGCACCGGACACAATGGTGGCGGCAGTGGCGCAGAACATCACCTGAAAGAGGAAGAACGCCGCCAACCAGGGTGCGCTGCCCAGCCCCATATCCGGAAGAAATCCATCCAGTCCGATCCAGCCCCCCATGCTGTCGCCGAACATGAGGGCGAAACCGAACAACCAGAACAGGAAAGCGGCCAGGGCAAAGTCAGCGACATTTTTCAGCGCCACATTGATGGCGTTCTTGTTTCGGGTCAGCCCTGACTCCAGGCAAAGAAAACCCGCCTGCATGGTAAAGACCAGGCCGGCACAGAGTGTGATCCAGAGAATGTCGATCTGGCTGACTTGCATGGCGCTCTCACGGTTTTTACGGGGGCAGATATCGGCGCAATCACTCTTCAAGACGCCCCATTCTGGTGCATGCCTTACCCAATCCCATTCAGAAGACAAGGGATTGAATACGCTGCCCGGAAGAGACGGGACACATCGGGGATAAAAGAGCACAAGACATGCCATTTGAACGCCTGATGTCCCATTGGACAGGTTAGCGACGCCCTGCAGGCGGGTCCCTTTGACCCGTTACGCCGCTTGACCTAAGTCAGGAGAGCACGGAGTAATTAAATAAAAAAACAAAAATGCTATAAATTATAAGAATCATTATTATATTTAAAACAGCCAGTGATGCCCTTGCAGCGGCTAGCCAGCCAATTCCGTCCCATCCCTATTGACGGCAAGAGGTGCGTCATGAAGCTCGTCTCCCTTCCCACCACCACGTTGGCACTGTGTCTGCTCGGCGGGCCGGTCCTGGCCCATACTCCGCTGTTCGCCTGTTACGACAACGGCGACGGCACCATCCTCTGCGAAGGCGGCTTCTCCGACGGCTCATCCGCCGCCGGCGTGACCATCCGCGTGCTGGACGGCAATGACGAAATGCTGCTGGAAGACCAGCTCAACACCCTGAGTGAAATCGAGTTCGACAAGCCCGAAGGCACCTATACCGCGGTGTTCGATGCCGGTGAAGGTCACCGCATCGAGATTCCCGGCAGCCGCATCTTGCCCTGACCCCGGTTTCAACCCAGGAGAACCCCCACATGCATCGCCCATTCCTTGCAGCAGGTCTGGCCGCCCTGATCGGAATCGCCGCGCCGGCACAGGCCCACTTTCAGCTTCTCTACACCCCTTCCTTCATCCATGACAGCCCCACCACCCTGCCCTTCCGCCTGGTCTTCACCCATCCGGCCGGCAACGGGGCGGTGATGGACATGGGCAAGCCCGAAGAATTCTTCGTGGTGCACCAGGGACAAAAGACGGACCTGATGAGCACCCTCGAGCCGATGACCTGGCAGGGCGCCCAGAATCAGGGACGCGCCTTCACAGCCAAAGTCCCCATCCGGCGCAACGGTGACTACGTCTTTGCCCTGGTGCCGGCACCCTATCTGGAGGAAGGGGACGGCTACATTCAGCAATTCACCAAGACCATCGTCAATCGCGGCGGCGCACCCTCCGACTGGGACAAGCCCCTGGGTCTGCCGACCGAAATCGTACCGCTGGTGAAACCCTATGCCCTCTATGCCGGCATGCTCTTCAGTGCCCAGTTGCTCTCCGACGGCGAACCGGTGGCGGGCGCGGAGATCGAGGTGGAGTTCATGAACCACGACGTAATCATGGACAAGAACACTCTGCGTAAGGAAGGACACCTGAACTTCCCCTCTCCCGCGTTTGAAACCTTCGTCACCCACACCGATGCAAACGGGATCTTTCACTTCGCCCTGCCCAAGGCCGGGGTATGGGGCTTTGCCGCCCCGGATTCCGGTCCCGTGACCGAATACAAGGGCGAACCCCTGAGCCAGGAGGCCGTGATCTGGGTACAGGTCCATGAGCTGCGCTGAACTGGATCAGACCCTGGACCAGGTTCAGCCCGGCCAGTCCTGTCGCATCCTGCGGCTGACCGCCGCGGGATCGATCCGCCAGCGACTGCTGGACATGGGTCTGCTTCCCGGTCGCCGGATTCAGCTGGTGCGACTCGCCCCCCTGGGGGATCCCCTGGAAGTCCGCCTGGATGCCGGCGACAGTTTCGTGGCCATCCGGCGTCAGGAAGCCTTTCACATCACGGTAACCCTTGAAGCATGCACACCATCCCGCTGACCACTGCCCGCCCCGGTGACATCCGGGGCGGTATCGCCCTGATCGGGCAGCCCAATTGCGGCAAATCTACCCTGTTCAACGCCCTCACCGGCCTGCGCCAGCATGTTGCCAACTATCCGGGCGTGACGGTGGAAAAGAAACAGGGCCCCATGCATCTTGGGGATCGGCGCCTGAACCTGGTGGATCTGCCCGGCACCTACAGCCTCACCGCCTTCTCACCGGAAGAGCGGGTGGTCAGAAGTTATCTGCTGGACTCGCCTCCGGCGCTGGGCATCCATGTACTGGACGCCGCCCAGCTGCAACGGGGCCTGTCCCTGACGTTTCAACTGCTGGAGATGGGCCTGCCGGTGATCTGCGCCCTCAACATGAGTGACGTGGTCCGGCGCCAGGGCCACACCCTCGACCCACGGCGGCTTACCGAACTGCTGGGCGTACCGGTGGTGGAGACCGTGGGCCGGCGCGGTCAGGGCCTGGATCAACTGAAGCGGGCGGCCATCAGTCTGCTGGATGGCGAGCACCGCATTGCCGCCAGACTCCCCCGCTACGGTGCCCTGGAACCCCATGTCCGTGCCATGCTGACGGCCCTGCCCGGCAGCCTGAAAAACCGCTGGATGGCCTTGCGCCTGCTGGAAAACGACCCGGAAGGCAAGTCCCTCCTGTTGCGACATGGACTGGCACCGACGGAGGTGGAAACGCTGCTGGAGGATGCGCGCACCCGCCGCAGCCAGTTCCAGCAGAGTAGCGGTCAGGACCTGGCCGACTACGTCATCACGATGCGGGACCGGCACGCACACGACATCACGACCCAGTGTCTGAACACGGACAGCGGCGGGCAACGGATCAGCTGGACCGAGCGGGCGGACCGCCTCCTGCTCAATCGCTGGCTGGCCCCGGTCTTCCTGCTGGCCACCATTTACGTGATCTACCACACGGCCATCGTGCAGGGTTACGAACTGACCCAATACACCTGGCCGTTGCTGGCGGGGATCCGCAATCTGGCGGCGGACTGGCTGCCGGCGGCGGGCTTTCTGCATGATCCGTTGTCCCGATCCCTGGGACTATGGCTCATGGACAGCGTCAACACCCTGCTCAACTATGTCCCCATCTTCCTGATCCTGTTCGCCCTCATCGCCATACTGGAAGACTCCGGTTACATGGCACGGATCGCCTTCATCCTGGACCGGGTGCTGCACCGATTCGGACTTCACGGCCAGTCCACCCTGCCCCTGATCCTGGGCGGCGTCTTTGCCGGCGGCTGCGCCGTCCCCGGCGTGATGGCCACCCGGGCGATCCCCGATCCCAGGGCACGGCTGGCCACCATCCTCACCGTGCCCTACATGAACTGTCTGGCCAAGATCCCCCTGTACACCCTGCTCATCGGCATCTTCTTCGTCGATCACAAGGGCCTGATCATGTTCTTCATCGCCACCATCACCATCATGGTGGCCCTGCTGGTGGCCTGGCTGCTGACCCGCACCCTGCTCAAGCCCATGGAGACCGTACCCTTCGTGATGGAGATGCCCCGCTACCACCTGCCCACCGCCGGGGGTGTCATGCGCCGTGCCCTCGACCGGACCTGGCTCTACATCAAGAAGGTGGGCACCATCGTCCTGGCGGTGGCCGTGGTGATCTTCGTCCTTTTGAACCTGCCGGGCCTGTCAACGGAAGAACAAGCGAACTTTGAACAGCGCGCCCAGATCGCATTGAACCAGTTCCATGACCAGATCCAGAGCAACCCCCATGCCCACCTGTTTCAGACGCCGGAACAGCTGATGCAGGCACTGAACCTGTCCAATGCCTACCGGGCCAGGCGCATGAACCTGAGCACAGCGGAGGCCGTCCAGTCCCTGGACCGGCGTTTCGAGCAGGCCGACCCGGTGTATTTCTCCTTTGTGCGCCCCGGCGGCGGCGACCGGGATGTCCGCGCCATCAATCGCGCCCTGCGCACCCTGGACCAGGAGCGCCGGCTGCTGCGCCTGGAAATACAGGAAACCCGCATCCACAACAGTCTGCTGGGACGCACGGGGCAGGCCCTGGAGCCGCTGACCCGGGCGGCGGGATTTGACTGGAAGATCAACGTGGCACTGCTCAGTTCCTTCGCCGCCCGTGAAAGCGCCGTGGCCACCCTGGGAGTGCTGTTCCAGCAGGAAGAAGGGTCCAATCAACCACTGGAAGAGCGCATGGGCACAGCCATGGGCACCACCGACGGCGCCCTGGTAGCCCTGGCTCTGCTCGTGTTCTTCGCCATCTACCCCCCCTGTCTGGCCACTGCCATCATGGTCAGGGTGCAGACCGACTCCACCGGCTGGATGCTCTTTTCCATCGTCTTCCCCGCCGCACTGGGGCTGCTGATTGCCAGCGGCATCCACAGCCTGGGGCAGGCGCTGGCGCTGGATGCCATCCACATGATGGTCGGTTTCTGGACCCTGATACTGATCCTTCTACTGGTGGTGGGTCTGTGGCCCCGACGGATGGTCAGGCCCGGACTCGCCACCGCATCACCGGGAGACCGTGCCGATGGAAGCCCATGACGTCCTGGTTCAGGCCCCCTCCGTCACCTGGATCGACATCCTGGTGACCGGAGGCATCGTGCTGGCGGCACTGATCTTTCTATGGCGCCGCCTGTGGCCGCGAAGGGGCAACCAGAAGTGCGGTGGCTGCGGTGGGAAATGTCGCTAGGAAAACCCGGGTGGCACTCGCTGCCGTCACTCCGGCACCCACCGTCACTCCGGAGCCCATCATCACTCTCGCGCCCCTCTGCCGTCATTCCCGCGAAAGCGGGAGTCCAGTGACAGACTGAAAATCCTGGACTCCCGCCTGCGCGGGAGTGACGCGGGAAAAAGAGAACAGGAAAAATTAAGGAAAAACAAGCATCTCATGAAGAAAGGCGCTGAAATGCCGAAAGTGAGCTTGGGTCAAGGGGCCGGCTGGAAAGTAAAAGGCATGGCCGGCACGAAGGCATCCGACACCTCGCCCGAGAGGATGCGCTCCATATCCACACCCAAGTCCAGCTTGCGCACCGGCGCGCCCGCGGAAAGATCGAGATTTTTCAGATCCACCCAGAAGACGCTGGGCGAAAGTACGGATTCAACGTAATAACGCAGCTGCTTGTGGTCGGCCACCACGCGCCAGCGAGTCGTCGAGAGGTTGGGCTGGTCGGCGATGCTGATGCCCCAGGGCACAGAAACCTGACGGATCACGCTGAACACCGAGGCCGCGGCAATGCGCGGGTCGGCACTTTGCACCACCGCGTTCACATAAAAATGCGCCCGCACGAAACGATCGGTGGCGCGTACCGTGCCGGGCATGAACTCCCGTGGGTTCACGCCCTGCCAGTATTCGAGGATCGCAAGCTGCCGCTCGTAGGTCGGCTCATTCGTCATGACCTGATGGGTGCGGTCATGGTGGATAACCATCTCGCCGGCGATGAACTCGATGACAGCGCTATCACCGCCGGCGTCCGAAAGCGACACATGGACGGTTGCCTCGCGCCCCGGCGGCCCCACCGGCACCTCACCCGACACCACCAGCACGGGATTTTCGCGCAGGTCGGCCACCGCCTCTGCCACGGAGGCATAACGGTCCAGCAGGTATTGCGGGAACACCGAGACCGAGATACGCGGCATCGCCCCATCGTCTTCGGGATAGGTGGCCTCCACCTCCCACAGAAGGTTGGCCACCAAACCCGCCTCGTTGATGCCATCGGCGGTGGAAATGTCGTAGCCTGACACGATCAGGCTGCCATGGGTGGCCGTCCATTGCACCGAACGCGGGCCGGCGGCACCGTCCCGCGCCATGCCGCGGGGAAATGCCCAGAGATTGCTGACCATCGGCAGCTTCCAGTCCATGCTGCGACCGGTAACGATACGATCCTCCGGCCCAAGGTACACCACCCGGGTGCAGCTATTGGCCTCCGGGATGATCAGCACCAGCGCCGCGATGACGGCCGTGCAAAGGGTTTGGATCAGTCGATGTTTCATCATTTTGCGCGAGAAACCCCCGCCCACTCGCCAGTATTAAAACCCACAGGCTTGTAGTTTCTGTTAAGGAGAACCCACGAACCATCTTCTTGTTTTTGTATGCGGTATGGAAAATACACTGCACGAACATTTTCAATTGCCATATCGTTCTCCTTATGGCCTAACGCCGAAGGCAGCGGCGCGCGTTAGCGTGTCCGCTGGCCTGACTTGTTAGCAGAAATGTCCTTCAGGCCACCAGAGACATACTTATGCAGGACACTGGACACGAGAGACTGATAAGGAAGCCCTTCCTCCAGAGCCCGACGCTGAAGTGCCTCCAGATCCCGGCTAGAGATACGTATATTGATCCTTTTGTCTTTCTTGAATGTTTCTTCGGCCATCTTGGCTAGGTACTCGCGACGATCAGCATCCAAGTCCGACTCAAACTTTCCGGATTCGTATGCCTCAAGCAACTCTTGCTCTTCAGGATCCAATTTGGTTTTCGCCATGTTACCCTCCTAAAAATTTCTTGGTGGCCTTGCGACTGGGAATAATCGTCTTGAGAAAGAACTCCCTATCATTTTCAACGTACGGCACCAGCCAGGCATAATCATCTATCCGAACCACGAATATACGCTGGTTTGGATACTTCTCCCTGTTGGAATGAGGCCCATCATCAAGCAAACCACCAGACTGGAGAGCAAACAGAACATCTTCGAAGGAGACTCCGCGTTCGCTCATCAGCTGCTGGTTCTTTTCGGCATTCCAGTTTATTTGCTTCATACGGCTAGTTTATTTGCTTCATACGGCTAGTCTAGCAGACTGTGTGCCTAATGGCATCTTGCTAACATATAAGCGTTTATCCGCTGTGCGCAGCATGGCGGATAAACGTCTGTTGGACGAAGCCATGTACCGCACATCTTTATAATGGGGATTGTATTTTTGGCGGCGGGCCAGGCAGGCCATGAGCGGCCCTTTGGCAGGTGTGTTTTGAATGAACATAGCCTGATTGTTGGCCCTGTTTCAATGTTTTGCCCGCACTCAGGCCCGGCCTTTCCGGAGGCCGTTGTCAGCCTGCTCCGTCACCCGCTATTTTTCAATCACTTAACATCGTCGCGCCTTGAGCGTGGGACATGGGATAGGACGCGATATTTCGGCAATGACATGCAAACGACCTTTCCGGCATCGGGGACAAGGATACTCGGACGCTTCCTTGCGCGGCGCGGCGGTGGCTGCCGGTGGG
>NZ_JAJNQM010000068.1:0-20009 GCF_022227785.1 Ectothiorhodospira lacustris
AGGTGTGGCCGTCAAAGCCGGAGTCGCAGTTGTCGTAGCCGATGTCGTTGACCACGCCGCGCACCAGGGCCTCGTAGTCCACGTGCACGGGGGTGGTGATCTCGCCGGCCAGTACCACCATGCCGGTCTTCACCAGGGTTTCACAGGCGATGCGGGCATGGGGGTCTTCCGCCAGGATGGCGTCCACGATGGCATCGGAAATCTGGTCAGCCATCTTGTCCGGATGACCCTCGGACACGGATTCGGAAGTAAACAGATGGGAATCGTTCATATTGTTCAGCTACTCCGGCTCTCGGGTGCCCGCCTGGCGGCTCACCCACGGATTGATGATGTTTGTAATCCGCGGCGGATTTTAACCTGAAAGGCCCGATTATGGCGCGCCAAGCCGGTCCGAGAATTCCCATTATCTACATATTGCGGTCTTCATCATGTAATTTATCGTTGTATCTGAATGTCTTATGGGGCGGTGCAGCAAAAGGCCCCATGCTTCGCTCGGGCTTGCGACAAGCCCCCCTGTCAGGGAAAATGCAGGCCGATAACGCTGTGGTCAATGCATATTCCATGTGGTATTCATTGCCGGGTGATATGCCGGGGGTTTGGGCTAACTTTCTGTCCCTAAAGACCTTTTTCAGTGACCAGTTTGAGGTGTGCCGCGTCTTTCCCGTATCCGAACAACCAGAACACCGCTCAACGGTGTCGGCGCGGTAGACCATGAAGACCACTATTTCCACCCTTGTCAGGAGATCTGCATGCCTTCCCGCAAAGAGCTAGCCAACGCTATTCGTGCGCTTTCCATGGACGCGGTCCAGAAGGCCAATTCCGGTCATCCCGGTGCGCCCATGGGCATGGCAGACATCGCCGAAGTGCTCTGGAACGATTACCTCAAGCACAATCCGGCCAACCCTCGGTGGGCGGACCGGGATCGTTTCGTGATGTCCAACGGCCATGGTTCCATGCTGGTGTATTCCCTCCTGCATCTGAGTGGCTACGACCTGCCCATCGACGAACTCAAGCGGTTCCGGCAGTTCCATTCCCGTACTCCCGGCCATCCGGAATACGGCTACACCCCCGGTGTCGAGACCACCACCGGGCCGCTGGGGCAGGGCATCACCAACGCCGTAGGCATGGCGATTGCCGAAAAGGCCCTGGCGGCCCACTTCAACCGTCCCGGCCATGAAGTGGTGGATCATCACACCTATGCCTTCCTGGGTGACGGCTGCCTGATGGAAGGCATCTCCCACGAGGCCTGCTCTCTGGCCGGCACCCTGGGTCTGGGCAAGCTGGTGGCCTTCTACGATGACAACGGCATTTCCATTGATGGCGAGGTGGAAGGCTGGTTCACCGACGACACCCCAAAGCGTTTCGAGGCCTACGGCTGGCATGTGGTGTCGGGTGTGGACGGCCACGATGCCGAGGCGGTGAAGCAGGCCATCGAACAGGCCCGGGCGGTGAAGGATCGTCCCACCCTGATCTGCTGCAAGACCATCATCGGTTTCGGCTCTCCCAACAAGCAGGGCAAGGAGGAGTGCCACGGCGCCCCCTTGGGTCAGGACGAGATCGCGCTGGTGCGCGAGACCATCGGCTGGCCCCACGAGCCGTTCGTGATCCCGGACGAGATCCGGGCCGGCTGGAATGCCCGTGACAAGGGCGCCCGGGCCGAAAGCGCCTGGCAGTCCCGCTTTGCCGAATATGCCGAGGCCCACCCGGAACTGGCCGCCGAATTCACCCGCCGCATGAGCGGCGAACTGCCCGCCGACTGGGAACAGAAGGCCCAGGCCTTCATCCAGGAGACCGTGACCAAGGCCGAGACCATCGCCAGCCGCAAGGCCTCCCAGAACGCCATCGGCGGCTATGCCCCGGCCCTGCCGGAGCTGCTGGGCGGCTCCGCCGATCTGGCCGGTTCCAACCTGACCCTGTGGAAGGGGGCCAAGGGCATCAGTAAGGAAGACGGCGACGGCAACTACCTGTTCTACGGGGTGCGCGAATTCGGCATGGCCGCCATCATGAACGGCATCGCCCTGCACGGCGGCTTCATACCTTACGGCGGCACCTTCCTGATCTTCAGTGACTACGCCCGCAATGGCCTGCGCATGTCCGCCCTGATGAAGCAGCGGGTCATCTACGTGATGACCCATGACTCCATCGGCCTGGGCGAAGACGGCCCCACCCACCAGCCGGTGGAGCAGGTCACCAGCCTGCGACTGATTCCCAACATGCATGTCTGGCGTCCCTGCGACGCGGTGGAAACCGCGATGGCCTGGAAGGCGGGTATTGATCGTACCGACGGTCCCAGCCTGCTGAGCCTGTCCCGCCAGAACCTGCCTCATCAAGTCCGTACACAGGCCCAGTTGGCCGACATCGCCCGGGGCGGTTATGTCCTGCATGATGCCGGCGGCCGGCCGGAAGCCATCATCCTGGCCACCGGCTCGGAAGTGGGCATCGCCATGGAGGCGGCCAGGTTGCTGGAAGCCAAGGGCAAGCGGGTCCGGGTGGTGTCCATGCCCTGCCAGGAAGTCTTCGATGCCCAGGATGCCGCTTACCGGGAGTCCGTGCTGCCCGGCGCCGTGCGTGCCCGCGTGGCCGTGGAGGCCGGCGTGACCGCCGGCTGGCTCAAGTATGTGGGCCTGGATGGTCGTGTGGTGGGCATGGACCGCTTCGGCGAATCCGCCCCCGGCGGCGAGCTGATGAAGCATTTCGGCTTCACGGCGGACAACGTGGTCAGTACGGTGGAAACCGTGCTGGGCTAAGCCTGAGCCCCTGGCCATTTGCCGGCAGGCCGGGCAGGAGCCCGGCCCCGGAGCACTGAATTTTTCAAAGCAAGCTGGAGAAAACAAACGATGACAATCAAAGTCGGTATCAACGGTTTCGGCCGCATCGGCCGCATGGCCTTCCGGGCCATTTCCAAGGAATTCCCGGAGTTGGAAGTGGTGGCCATCAACGATCTGCTGGACCCGGAATACCTGGCCTACATGCTGCGCTATGACTCCGTCCATGGTCGCTTCGACGGTGAAGTCTCCGTGGAAGGCGACCACATGGTGGTCAACGGCAAGAAGATCCGCTTGACCGCCGAGCGCGATCCCGCCAACCTCAAGTGGAATGAGGCCGGCGCCGAGCTGGTGATCGAATCCACCGGCTTCTTCCTTACCGAAGAGACCTGCCGGAAGCACATTGAGGCCGGTGCCAGGAAGGTTATCCAGAGCGCCCCGTCCAAAGATGCCACCCCCATGTTCGTGTACGGCGTGAACCACAAGGAATACGCCGGTCAGGCCATCATCTCCGCCGCCTCCTGCACCACCAACGCCCTGGCGCCGGTGGCCAAGGTGCTCAACGACAATTTCGGCATCAAGCGTGGCCTGATGAGTACCGTGCATGCCGCCACCGCCACCCAGAAGACCGTGGACGGCCCCTCCCAGAAAGACTGGCGCGGCGGTCGCGGCATCCTGGAGAACATCATCCCGTCCTCCACCGGTGCCGCCAAGGCCGTGGGCAAGGTGCTGCCCGCCCTGAACGGCAAGCTCACCGGCATGGCCTTCCGTGTGCCTACCTCCGACGTCTCCGTGGTGGACCTGACCGTGGAACTGGAGAAGGGGGCCTCCTATGAAACCATCTGCCAGACCATGAAGTCCGCCGCCACCAGCGGTGACCTGCAGGGCGTGCTGGGCTACACCGACGAGAAAGTGGTGGCCACGGACTTCCGCGGCGTGAATTTGCCGTCCATCTTCGACGCCGAAGCCGGCATCCAGCTGGATGAGACCTTCGTTAAGGTGGTGGCCTGGTACGACAACGAGTACGGCTATACCTGCAACATGCTGCGCCTGGCGCGGCACGTGGGCGGCCAGTAAACGGCCGGCCCTCACCCCACCCCCTCTCCCCTTGGGGAGAGGGGCGTCTGTTCCCTTCTCCCCTTGGGGAGAAGGGCCGGGGAAGAGGGGAGAGAAAACAACCCGCCCAGAGCGTTCCGGCAAGCCCCGGTTTGCCCGAACACTTTGCAAGACCCCAGAACAACGATCCGAAAACCATCCAAGGAGTTGCGCATGTCCGTCATCAAGATGACCGATCTGGACCTGAAGGGTAAGCGGGTGCTGATCCGCGAGGACCTTAACGTCCCCGTGAAGGACGGCAAGGTGACCTCGGATGCCCGCATCCGCGCCAGCCTGCCCACTATCGAGCACGCCATGAAGGCCGGTGCCCGGGTCATGCTCATGTCCCATCTGGGCCGCCCGGAGGAAGGCGTGTTCAGCGAGGCCGACTCCCTGGCACCGGTGGCCGCCCATCTCTCCGGTCTGCTGGGCAAGGACGTGCGTCTGGTGCGCGACTACCTGGACGGCGTGGACGTGGCCGAGGGTGAGGTGGTGCTGCTGGAAAACGTCCGTTTCAACCAGGGTGAGAAGAAGGATGACGAAGCCCTGTCGAAGCAATACGCCGCCCTCTGCGACATCTACGTGATGGACGCCTTCGGCACCGCCCACCGGGCCCAGGCCTCCACCCACGGTGCCGGCAAGTTCGCCCCCGTGGCCTGCGCCGGCCCCCTGCTGGCGGCGGAGCTTGAGGCCCTGGGCAAGGCCCTGGACAATCCGAAGCGTCCCTTGGTGGCCATCGTCGGCGGCTCCAAGGTCTCCACCAAGCTGACCGTGCTCGAATCCCTGTCCACGGTGGTGGATCAGCTCATCGTCGGCGGCGGCATCGCCAACACCTTCATTGCCGCCCAGGGTCACGGGGTGGGCAAGTCCCTGTGCGAAAACGACCTGATTCCGGAGGCAAAGCGTCTGATGGAAGCGGCCCGGGCCAAGGGCGGCGACATCCCCGTGCCCACCGATGTCACCGTGGGCAAGGCATTCTCCGAATCCACCCCGGCCGCGACCCGCAGTGTCGCGGATGTGGCCGATGACGACATGATCTTCGACGTCGGGCCGGACACCGCCGCCGGTTACGCCGAACTGCTGAAGAAGGCCGGCACCATCGTCTGGAACGGCCCTGTGGGTGTGTTCGAGTTCGACCAGTTTGCCGCCGGCACCCAGGCCATGGGCGAGGCCATCGCCGCCAGTGATGCCTTTTCCATCGCCGGCGGCGGTGACACCCTGGCGGCCATCGACAAGTACGGCCTGGCGGACCGCATTTCCTACATCTCCACCGGCGGCGGTGCCTTCCTGGAGTTCCTGGAAGGCAAGACCTTGCCCGCCGTGGCCATGCTGGAGGCACGGGCCAAGGGCTGAGCGGTTGCCACTCACCACCTCCGGTACATCACCGAGCAAGGACAAGGCCCGATATGCGTAGAACCAAGATCGTAGCAACCCTGGGACCGGCCACGGACAGCCCGTCCGCCATGCGCGCGCTGGTGAAGGCCGGCGTGGATGTGGTGCGCATCAACTTCTCTCACGGCGATCCGGACGATCACCGCAAGCGGGTGGCTCTGCTGCGGGAAACCGCCCGGGAAGCCTCCCGCATCATCGCCGTGCTGGGGGATCTGCAAGGTCCGAAGATCCGCACCGCCCGTTTTGCCTCGGGCAGTGTGGACCTCAAGGAGGGCGATGCCTTCACCCTGGACGCCGCCCTGGACCCCAATGCCGGCACTCGGGAACAGGTGGGCATCACCTACAAGGAACTGCCCGGCGACGTCAATCCCGGTGACAACCTGCTGCTGGATGACGGTCGTCTGGTGCTGACGGTGGAGCGGGTGGAGGGTCCTCGGATCCATACCCGCGTGGCCGTGGGCGGCACCCTGTCCAACAACAAGGGCATCAACCGTCAGGGAGGCGGTCTGTCAGCACCCGCCATCACCGACAAGGACCGTGCGGACATCCGTCTGGCCGCCGAGCTGGCCGTGGATTTCCTGGCCATCTCCTTCCCCCGCAGCGCCGCCGACGTCAACCGCGCCCGGGAGTTGCTGCGGGAGGCCGGTGGGCAGGGTGCCCTCTGCGCCAAGATCGAGCGGGCCGAGGCGGTGGACGCCATTGACGAGATCCTTACCGCCACCGACGTGATCATGATCGCCCGCGGGGATCTGGGGGTGGAGATCGGGGATGCGGAACTGCCGGGAGTGCAGAAGCGCCTGATTCACCAGGCCCGCGTCCGCAATCGGGTGGTGATCACCGCCACCCAGATGATGGAGTCCATGATCCAGAACCCCATCCCCACCCGGGCCGAGGTATTTGACGTGGCCAACGCGGTACTGGATGGCACCGACGCGGTCATGCTCTCGGGCGAGACGGCCACCGGCAATTATCCCCACAAGGCGGTGGAGGCCATGGGGCGGATCTGCGAGGCGGCGGAGCGCCAGCGCAGTGCCCGGGTATCCACCCATCGCATGGACAGCTACTTCGACCGGGTGGACGAGGCCATTGCCATGGCCACCATGTACACCGCCAATCACCTGGATGTACGTGCCATCGCCGCCATGACGGAATCCGGTTCCACCGCCCAGTGGATGTCCCGCATCAGCTCCGGCATCCCCATTTTCGGCATGACCCGCCACGAAAGCACCTGTCGCAAGATGGCCCTGTACCGGGGGGTCTATCCGGTATTGTTCGAGAGCGACAACACCAGTCATGCGGCCAACAACCGTCAGGTCGTGGCCATGCTGCAGGAAGCCGGTATTGTCAGGGACGGGGATCTGGTCATCATCACCAAGGGCGATCTCACCGGCGTCATGGGTGGTACCAATGCCATGAAGGTCGTCCAGGTGGGCGCCTTGCAGGACTTTGAGCCCTAGGCGCCCTTGATTCCCGAACCCATAACGACAACGATACCGAACCGTAAAACGATTCGAAGACCACAACCCACAGGAGGTCCTTCATGGCCCTGATTTCTCTGAGACAGCTGCTGGATCATGCCGCCGAGCATGGTTACGGCATGCCCGCTTTCAACGCCAACAACATGGAACAGGTACATGCGGTCATGCAGGCCGCCGACGAGGTGGATGCCCCGGTGATCATCCAGGCCTCCGCCGGTGCCCGCAAATATGCCGGTGAGCCCTTCCTGCGTCACCTGATCATCGCCGCCGCGGAACAGTATCCCCACATCCCCATCGTGCTGCACCAGGACCACGGCGGCGAACCGGCGGTGTGCCTGGCCTCCATCCAGTCCGGTTTCACCTCGGTGATGATGGACGGCTCCTTGATGCCCGACATGAAGACGCCTTCCACCTATGAGTACAACGTGGAAGTGACCCGCCAGGTGACCGAGATGGCCCACTGGCTGGGCGTGTCCGTGGAAGGGGAACTGGGCTGCCTGGGTTCCCTGGAGACCGGCATGGCCGGCGAGGAAGACGGTTCCGGCGCCGAAGGCCAGTTGTCCCATGACCAGCTGCTCACCGACCCGGACGAGGCCGCCGACTTCGTCAAGAAGACCGGCGTGGATGCCCTGGCCATCGCCATCGGCACCAGCCACGGCGCCTACAAGTTCACCCGCCCGCCCACCGGCGACATCCTGGCCATCAAGCGCATCAAGGAGATCCACGCCCGCATCCCCAACACCCACCTGGTGATGCACGGCTCTTCTTCCGTGCCCCAGGACTGGCTCAAGATCATCAATGAGTACGGTGGTGACATGGGCGAGACCTACGGTGTGCCGGTGGAAGAGATCCAGGAAGGCATCAAGCACGGTGTGCGCAAGGTGAACATCGACACCGACCTGCGCATGGCCTCTACCGGCGCCGTCCGCAAGTTCCTGGCGGAAAACCCCAAGGAATTCGATCCCCGCAAGTTCCTCAAGGTCTCCACCGCCGCCATGAAGGACATCTGCAAGGCCCGCTACGAGGCCTTCGGCTGTGCCGGTATGGCCTCCAAGATCAAGCCCTTGAGCCTGGAAGCCATGGTCAAGCGCTATAAGTCCGGCGAGCTGGCGCCCAAGGTGCAGTAAAGGCAACACTGAACAAGTCCCCTGCTGCCACTCGCGCCTTCGCGGGAGTGACGGATGTCCAGGTCGTGACTGGATTCCCGCTTGCGCGGGAATGATTTGCTCAGAACATCCCAACCGACAAGCCCCTCTCCCCTTGCGGGAGAGGGGTTGGGGTGAGGGGAGAGCGGTTCTGCTAAAGTGCCGGTAACCGGTACACCGTTCCTCTTCACCCTTTCTCTCCTCACGGGAGCGCAGGGTGTCCGTATCCCTGGATCCTTACATGCGTATACCCAGCCCTCGTCCCCTCGCACGTGTTCTGCCTCTCCTGCTCCTGCCGGTTACGGCGTTGGCGACTCCGCTGGCCGAGGCCCTTCAGTCCTGTACCGGCATCACCGACGATCTCACCCGCCTGGCCTGCTACGACCGGTTGGCCGAACAGCCCGTTGCAGACGGGGACGGTGTGTCGCCGCCGCCATCCAGAATCCTGGCACTGCCTGGCGGCGAGGCAGCGCGAGATCTCGCCCGAGTCCGCCGGCCGGCCTCCCACATCGATACCGCTTGGGGTTTTGCCCCTGACAGCAGTCGCTACGTGATTGCCTCCCACCGCCCCAGCTACCTGCTGCCGGCCCGTTACACCGACCGCCCCAACGAACAGCCCTTTTCGCCCCTGATGGAACTGACTGATGCCGACCGGGTGGAACTGGATTCGGTGGAGGCCAAGTTCCAGTTCAGCTTCAAGACCCGGCTCTGGGCCTCGGAAGACCGCCGCTGGGGCCTGTGGGGCGCCTATACCCAGCAGAGTCAGTGGCAGGTCTATAACGACCGGGACGGGGTGTCACGACCTTTTCGTGAAACCAACTACATGCCGGAGCTGATCCTGAGCTACCGACCGGACCTGTCCCTGGGAGGCTTCCACTGGCGCTTGCTCAATGTGGGCTACAACCATCAGTCCAACGGCCGGGCCGAGCCCCTGTCCCGCAGCTGGGACCGGCTCTTTGCCGAGGTGGCCGTGGAGCGGGATGACCTGGTCCTCAGTGCCCGGCTTTGGCACCGAGTCCAGGAAAGCGGCAACCGGGACGATAACCCGGACATCACCGACTATCTGGGCTACGGTGACCTGACCGCTTTCTGGCGGCGAGACGGCCACAGCTACACCCTGATGCTCAGAGGCCGCCCCAGCACTGGCAAGGGTGCCGTGCAGGCCACCTGGATGACTCCGCCGGTACTGGGGCCGCTGCGGGCCTATGCCCAGGTCTTCAGCGGTTATGGGGAGAGCATGATCGACTACAACTGGCGCCAGAACACCCTGGGTTTCGGGCTGGCCCTGAGCGACCTCTACTAGCCTTCCCTTCGGGGCATGTGTTCCGGCGGCAACGGCGCCCGTCCCCGCATCCGGTCGGCGATCTTCTCCGCCATCATGATGGTGGGGGCGTTGAGGTTGCCGGTGATGATGCGGGGCATGATGGAGGCATCCACCACCCGCAGACCCTCCACTCCGAGCACCCGCCCTTCGCCGTCCACCACCGCCATGGGGTTCGCCGGCGTCCCCATGGCGCAGGAGCCCGCCGGGTGGTAGGCGGTTTCGCCGTGCTCGCGCACGAAGGCATCCAGCGCCGCCTCCGAACGGACGTCACTGCCGGGGGACAGCTCCCGCCCCAGGTACGGCGACAGGGCCGGCTGGGCCATGATCTCCCGAGTGAGACGGATGGCATCCCGGAATTCCCGCCAGTCCTGGGGGTGGCTCATGTAGTTGAAGCGGATGCGTGGGGCCAGGCGCGGATCCTTGCCGGCCAGGCGGATCCAGCCCCGGCTGGGAGAGCGCATGGAGCCTACATGGGCCTGGAAGCCGTGGGCCTCCACCGCCTGGGTGCCGTTGTAATTGATGGCGATGGGCAGGAAGTGGTACTGGAGATTAGGCCACTGGAAGGCCGGATCGCTGCGGATGAAGCCGGCGGCCTCGAAGTGGTTGCTGGCGCCGATGCCACGGCCCGAAAACAGCCACTGGGCGCCGATCCAGGGCTGGTTCCACCATTTCAAGGCCGGGTAGAGGGAGACGGGGCGGCGACACTGATACTGGATGTAGATCTCCAGGTGATCCTGCAGGTTCTCGCCCACGCCCGGCAGGTCATGGACCACCGGGATGTCCAGGGTCTCCAACTCGGCGGCCGGACCGATCCCCGAGCGTTTGAGCACCGCCGGGGAGAGGATGGCGCCGGCGCAGAGAACCACTTCCCGCTGGGCATAGGCATGTCGGCGCCGACCCCGGTGGATGAAGCTGACCCCTTGGACGGAATGCCCTTCGATGAGTACCTGCTCGGTGAGGGCATGGGTCAGGATGCGCAGATTGGGCCGTGGGCGGGCCAGGTCCAGGTAGCCTCGTGCGGTGCTGGAACGGCGCCCGCGGGGGGTGGTGGTCCGGTCCATGGGGCCAAAGCCTTCTTGCTGATAGCCGTTCACGTCCGGTGTGTGGGGATGACCGGCCTCCTGGGCCGCCTGAATGAAGGCCTGATAGAGCGGGTTGTTGTCCGTCCGGGGCGTGGTCACCTGCAGGGGACCCTGGTCGCCGTGATAGGCGTCGGCGCCGATGTCCCGGTTTTCCGCCTTCTTGAAGTAGGGCAGGCAATGGGCATAGTCCCAACCCGGCAGGCTGAAGTCTGCGGCCCAGTGGTCATAGTCCAGGGCATTGCCGCGGATATAGCACATGCCGTTGATGAGGGACGATCCGCCCAGGCCCTTGCCGCGGCCACAGTCCATGCGTCGCCCGTTCATGTGGGGTTCCGGTTCGGTCTGAAAGCCCCAGTTGTAGCGACGGCCCTGCAGGGGATAGGCCAGGGCGGCCGGCATCTGGGTGCGAAAGTCCGCCCGCCAGTCCCGTCCGCCGGCCTCCAGCAGCAGCACCCGGGTGTCCGGGTCTTCGGTCAGCCGGGAGGCCAGTACGGCGCCGGCGGAACCGGCACCGATGATGATGTAGTCGTAGGTCATGTCCTGCATGGGGGCTCCGGATTCAGATGAGGGGTGGGTCTCCCTCCGGGTTAGAACACGCTGTCCACCGTGCCGAGTTCCACGTACACCGACTTGCGCTGGGTGTAGTGCTCCAGGGCGGCGCGCCCGTTTTCTCGTCCGATACCCGACAGTTTGTAGCCGCCCACCGGCATCTCCACCGGTGACAGGTTGTAGGTATTGATCCAGCAGATACCTGCCTGGAGTTGGTGGATCACCCGGTGGGCCCGGGCCAGATCCCGGCTGAATACGCCTGCGGCCAGGCCGTAGCGGGTGTCGTTGGCCCGCCGGATGACGGCCGCTTCATCCTCAAAGGACTGCAACACCATCACCGGGCCGAAGATCTCCCGGCGCACCAGGGGGTGGTCATCCGGGCAGTCGGCGAACACGGTGGGTGCCACGAAAGCCCCCTCCGGGGCGTCGTCGGGGCGCAGTCGTTCCCCGCCGATCAGGCAGTGCAGGCCGTCTTCCCGGGCCTGTCGGATGCGGCCCATGACCTGCTCGCAGTGGGCCTCGCTGATGACCGGTCCCAGGGTGGTGGCCGGGTTCAGCGGGTCCCCGGCGCGGATGTGCCGGATGCGTTCCAGCAGGCGGCTCTGGAAGACCTGACGGATGGAGGCCTCCACGAAGACCCGGGTACCGTTGGTGCAGATCTGGCCGCTGCTGTAGAAGTTGGCCATCAGGGCCGCGTTCAGGGCCTGCTCCAGATCCGCGTCGGCAAAGATGATCAGCGGCGACTTGCCCCCCAGTTCCATGGTGACCTGCTTGAGGCTGCTACGGGCGGCATCGGCCATCACCGCTTTGCCGGTTTCCACCTCTCCGGTGAAGGAGACCTTGGCGATATCGGGGTGATGGGTCAGGGCCCGACCCACTTCCGCGTCTCCCTGCACCACGTTGAAGACACCCGGCGGTAGACCCGCCTCGGTGAAGATGTCCGCCAGCGCCAGGGCGCTCAATGGGGTGAGTTCGCTGGGTTTGAAGACCATGGCGTTGCCGCCGGCCAGGGCCGGGGCCGCCTTCCAGCAGGCGATCTGCAGGGGGTAGTTCCAGGCGCCGATGCCGGCGCATACCCCCAGGGGTTCCCGGCGGGTGTAGATGAAGGCCTGCTCGCCCTGGGGGATTTGTTCCCCTTCCAGCCCCATGGCCAGTCCGGCGAAATATTCCAGGGCGTCGGCGCCGGTCTGGATGTCTACGCTGGCAGTCTCGCTGATGGGCTTGCCGGTGTCCTGGGTCTCCAGGGTGGCCAGGGCCTCGTTGCGGTCGCGCAGCAGATCCGCCGCCCGGCGCAGGATGCGACTGCGGGCCATCGGGGGCATGGCGGCCCAGGCTTTCTGGCCCAGCGCCGCCGAGCGCACGGCCTCGTCCACCAAGGCCTGATCCGCCGCCTGAATACGGGCGACGGTCTGCCCGGTGGCCGGGTTGATGGTATCGAAACAGGGGCCCTCCTGGACCTGGATACGTTGTCCATGGACGTAACTGCCCTGGATTATTTCAAAGGCGGGCTGGGTGTGGGGCATGGGTTCTCCCGGTGCTCTGCGGATGGGAAGGGTTTGCTTACGTCCGGAAATCCTGGGGTACGTGCTGCCCCAGCCAGGCCCGGGCATTGTCCCTGGCCAGTCGCCGGCAGGCTTCGATATCGATGCCTGCCGGTGTCAGGGCGCCCCGCAGCCAGAGACCGTCGATGAGGGCGGCCACGGACCGGGCGGCATCCCGGGCCTGATCCGCCGGCATGACCTTGCGGAACTGGTGGCACAGGTTGGCATACAGGCGCCGTTCGTTAACCCGCTGCAGGCGGCGCAGGGAGGGCTGATGCATGCTGGCGGCCCAGAACTCCAGCCAGGCCCGCATGGCGGCCACATTGGTCTGGCTGGAGTCGAAATTACCGTCGATGATGGCATTCACATGGCCGGCAACATCCTCCGCAGGAATCTGTCGGCGCCGTTCTGCCACCGCCTCCCCCAACTGTTGAAGCAGATGGCGCATGGTCGCCTCCATCAGCCCCGCCTTGTCCCCGAAATAATGGCTGATGATGCCGGTGGATACCCCCGCCAGGCGTGCGATACGTGCAATGGTGGCATCCGCCATGCCGTACTGGTGAATTGCCGTGAGTGTGGCGCTGATCAGTTGTCGGCGTCGTCCGGCCGCCATGAGGGATGATTGCATTATGGGCTCCAGTAGGCGCGTATATTTCACTCTAAATCAGATTGAATGATCGTTCAATTATAGTTTGATTGATCGTTCAATCAGGGTTGATTTGTCAGCAGAGACTGGGCACTCTGAAAAGGCAACACTGAACCAGTTCCTTGTCATCACTCTCGCGAACCTCCAATGCTCCCATGAACTTCCGTCACACTCGCGAGCCGCCGTCACTCCCGTGACCTACAGTCACACTCGCGAACCGCCGTCATTCCCGCGAAGGCGGGAATGACTTACTCAGAACATCCAAAATGTCACGCCCGTTCCGGGGCGAATGAGGAGAAGAGTCAACATGCATCGTTTGCTGAGCGCAATCACCGTATCCGCCATGACCCTGACCGGTATTGCCCAGGCTGCCGAACCCGCTGAATGCGCACAGGTGCGGTTCGCAGAGGTAGGCTGGACCGACATCACCGCCACCACGGCGACTGCCCAGGTAGTTCTGGAAGGCATGGGCTATGACACCCGCAGCCTCACGGTGTCCGTCCCCATCGCCTATGCGGGGTTGGAGAACCATGACTTTGATGTCTTCCTGGGTAACTGGATGCCCAGCATGGCCAGCATCATCCAGCCCTATCTGGAGCGGGGTACGGTGGAGACCATTGCCACCAATCTGCAAGGGGCCAAGTACACCCTGGCGGTACCCCGGTATGTGCATGATGCCGGCGTGACCCATTTCAGTGATCTGGCGGAGCACCGGCGCCGGTTCGGCGGGCGCATCTACGGCATCGAATCCGGCAATGACGGTAATCAGATCATTCAGCAAATGATGGATGACGATGCCTTCGATCTGGGGCGTTTTCGTCTCATGGAGTCCAGTGAGGCCGGCATGTTGGGTGAGGTGCGTCACAAGACCGCCCGCGAGGAATGGATCGTATTCCTGGCCTGGGAGCCCCATCCCATGAATACCCGGTTCGACATCGCCTACCTGGAGGGCGGAGATGAATATTTCGGCCCGGACTTCGGTGCCGCCACGGTGCACACCAATGTGCGTACCGGCTACACGGCCCAGTGTCCGAACGTGGGACGTCTGCTGACTCAGCTCTCCTTTACCCTGGAGATGGAAAACCATCTCATGGACCAGATCATGAATCGGGACGTGGACCCCAAGGTGGCGGCCCGCGCCTGGTTGCAGGAAAATCCTGATGTCCTGGAAGGCTGGTTGGACGGCGTCACTACCCGGGACGGTGAAGATGCCCTCACAGCAGTGGCCCAGGCTATCGCCGCGGCGACGGCCGAGTAGTTCTCCGCCCTCCAAGCCGGCCTGCCGGCGAACAGCGACGCCGGCCGGGTGCAGACGTTCCGGGGGGTTATCGGCTATCTTCAGCCTCCATGACTGCTCCGCGCCGCATCGCCCACTTGGACATGGATGCTTTCTATGCCTCCGTGGAACTGCTGCGTCATCCGGAGTTGCGCGGTCAGGCGGTGGTGATCGGAGGTCGCCGCCGCGCCTTGGGGGAGCCCGGACAGGCCGCCGCCGCCCGGCTGGGAGAGTATGCCGGACGCGGGGTGGTTACCACGGCCACTTACGAGGCCCGCGCCCTGGGCGTCTCCTCGGGCATGGGACTCATGAAGGCGGCCCGGAAGGCCCCGGAGGCCATCCTGCTGCCGCCGGACTTCGAGGCCTACCGGGACTATTCCCGGCGCTTCAAGACCGCGGTGGCCGCCATCGCCCCCTGCATCGAAGACCGGGGCATTGATGAGATCTACATCGACCTGACCCATGTCCCCGGCGCATCCGGGCCCTTGGGGCAGCGGCTCAAGCAGGCCGTTCGTGATGCCACGGGCCTGTCCTGCTCCATCGGCATCGCCCCCAACAAGCTTCTGGCCAAGCTGTGTTCCGAGTTGGACAAGCCGGATGGCCTCACCCTGCTGGCTATGAACGATATCCCGGCGCGGATCTGGCCTCTGCCGGTGGGCAAGGTCAACGGCATCGGTCCCAAGGCCTCGGTCCGGCTGGAAGCCTTGGGTGTCATGACAGTGGGAGATCTGGCTGCCTGCGGCCCCGGCCTGCTGCGGGAGCAGTTCGGACCCACCTACGGGGCCTGGTTGCATCAGGCGGCTCGGGGCATTGATGATCGGCCGGTGGAAACCGTTTCGGTGCCCCGTTCGGTCAGCAGGGAAACCACCTTCGAGCGGGATCTGCATCCCCGTCAGGATCGGGCCGAACTATCGGAGATCTTCACAGCCCTGTGTGTGCGGGTGTCCCAGGATCTGGCCCGCAAGGGCTGCCGGGGCCGCACGGTGGGTATCAAGCTTCGCTACGAGGACTTCCGCACCCTTACCCGTGATATTACCCTGGCACGTCCGGTGTCCGAGGCGATGGATATCCGCCGGACAGCAGGGGAATGCCTGCGCCGGGTGCCCCTGGAGCAGCGGCTTCGCTTGCTGGGAGTGCGTGTGTCGGGACTGAGTTTCGGTGACGAGGATGCGTCGGCCGACGGGGGCACGCAGATGGAGCTGCCACTCTGATGATGTTGAGCCAATACGACCGAACGAGAAAACGATGCTGTTGACCCTTGCCGTGATGCTGTTGATCCTGTTGTTGGGCTTGGTACTGCTGCTGTGGCATGCCCGTACCGCCTTCGTCATCACGCTGGAGAAGGGCAGGGCGCGGACCTTGCGGGGGACCTCGCCACCCGGTTTCCTGCGTGGCTGCGATGAGGTGGCGCGGATGTATCGTCTCACCCAAGGGCGCATCAGCGGCGTCCGGACCGCCCACGGGGTGCAACTGCGCTTCTCCCGTGAGATCCCGGCCCATGTACACCAGCCTTTTCGCAATGTCTGGACACCGCCCACGGACGGCGGCGGCGGCGGTCATCGGGCCGCCGGGTAAGACCGCTTCGGATCAGGGCGCAGTGTCCCAAACCCCCTGCAGAAAGCCGGTGCCGCCCAGGTAGCCCATCTGGCGTTCTATCCAGGCCTGCCGGGCACGGACATAGTCCGAGGGGGCGGCCACCCGGTATCGCACCGGTCCGGGCAGTACTGCCGCCAGCAGTGCCGCTTCCCTGGTCGTGAGTTCCGCCGCCGGTTTATCGAAGTAGATCCGGCTGGCCGCCCCCACCCCGTAGACATTGGGTCCGAACTGGGCCACGTTCAGATACACCTCCAGGATGCGTTCCTTGGGCCAGAGGGCCTCGATCAGAACGGTCAGGTAGGCCTCGGTCACCTTGCGGGTCAGGCTGCGCTCGGGCCACAGGAATACGTTCTTGGCCACCTGCTGGGACAGGGTGCTGGCACCGCGCAGACGTCCCCCGTCCCGGTATTCGTCAATGGCGGCACGGATGGAACGAAAATCGAATCCCCGGTGATCCAGAAAACGCTGATCCTCTGCAGCGATCACGGCCAGGGCCGCCTGGGCGGAAATCTGCTGCCGGGGCACCCACTCGTGGTTGACCGGGATGGTGCCGATGGCGGGGCGGGAGGACCACTGGTGTTGCAGCATGAAGGCGGTGGTAGGAGGGTCCACCCACCGCAGGCTGCCCACGATCAGGGCGCTGAGCAGCACCAGCGCCACCAGGCTCGCCAGGAGCCAGCGCAGCAGGCGCCCCCACAGGGGCCGGCGACGGGGTTTGGACGGGTATTTTCGCACCCGGGAACTATCTCAATTTCCAGCCCGGATCGGAAGCCGTGCGTGCCGATATCCCACTGACCGGCGGTAGCTCATGGGGATTCTCCCGCGAAGCGGCTAAATGCTCGGCATCAGAGGGAAAATGCCGACTATCCACAAATGCTGTGGATAAGTCTGTGGAGAGCATGTCGGAAACCGGGTCGAGGGCGCATGAGAACAGGGGGCTGCTGAATTGGTCATGAAATGATCAAATTTTTAATTATTTGATTTTAAATGCTTTTATTTTTATTGCCGGCCATGCCTGAGCATGGCTGATGGGTTCCATGTCGCTGCATCAGGTATTTCCCATGCTGTGCATATTCCTGGGCATATCCACGCCTGTCATTCGATTTTCATGCTTCCTTGATCAGTCTTTAACGGTGGGAAAAGACACTCCTCATTTTTCGAGGAGATACCGACCATGCAACGCGCCCTGTTAGCCTCTGCCCTGGCAACGATCATGGGCTCTACCATGCTGATGTCCGGTTGTGACTCATCTTCCAACAGCGCAGATGATCAGTCGGGTCATGGCACGGTAGAGTTGTCGGTGCTCGGCCAGTATCAAAGCGGAGAATATGCCCGCAGTGCAGCCGAGATCGTGACCTATGATCCGCAAAGCCGCCGTGCCTTCGTGATCAATGCCGCCAGTGGCCAGGTGGACGTGCTGGACATGAACGATCCGGCCAATCCGGCCCGGCTGTTTGCCATCGACGTCTCGGATATCGGCGCCGACGCCAACAGTGTGGCGGTAAAAGACGGCATTGTCGCCGTGGCTGTGGAAGCCAATGTGCGTACCGATAACGGCTCGGTCGCCCTTTTTGACGCCGATGGCAATCGGCTGAACGTAGTGGAAGCAGGCGCCCTGCCGGATGCATTGACCTTTTCTCCCGACGGCCGTTATGTGCTGGTGGCCAACGAGGGTGAGCCCAACGACGACTATACGATCGACCCCGAAGGGTCCGTGTCCATCATCGATCTTGGTGACGGTGCGGATCTGGCTACCGTTCGTACGGTGGATTTCAGGGCCTGGAATGGCCGGGAGGACGAACTGCGCGCCGCCGGCGTGAGGATCTTCGGCCCCGGCGCCACCGCTGCCCAGGACTTCGAGCCGGAGTGGGTGGAAGTCTCTGCCGATTCAAGCACCGCCTACGTGTCTCTGCAGGAGAACAATGCCATTGCCGTGGTGGACATTGCCACGGCCACGGTGACGGCCATCCTGCCTCTGGGCTTCAAGGACTGGTCGGAAAGCGGTGAATGGGCCGGTAACGGTTTTGATGCCAGCGACCGTGACGGCGGCATCCATATCCTTCACTGGCCCGTCCTTGGGGTCTATCAGTCGGATACCATCCGTCTCTACGAGACCGGGGGTCAAGCCTACATCCTGACCGCCAACGAAGGGGATGCCCGGGACTACGGCGGCTGGACCGAGGAGTTCAGGGTGGGTCAGCTGCAGCTCGACCCGGCGGCTTTTCCCGACGCGGCGGAGCTGCAGCAAAATGAACAGCTGGGACGCCTGCGGGTGACCTCCACGCTGGGAGTGAGCAACGACTGCGATCCGTCCAGCAAGGCAACCGACGTGCGTCAGGATTGCGTCTATGACACCCTCTACGCCTTCGGTGCGCGGTCCATGTCCATCTTCCGGGTCACCGAGACGGGACTGGTCAAGGTGTACGACACCGGATCGCAGATGGAGGAAACCACCGCGGCGCTGTATCCCGACGATTTCAATGCCAACAACAGCGAAAACAACAGCTTCGACACCCGTTCCGACGACAAGGGGCCGGAGCCGGAAGGGATCGCCATTGGCGAGGTGGATGGTCGGGTCTATGCCTTTGTCGGGTTGGAACGCGTGGGCGGCGTGATGGTCTACGACATCACCGAGCCGGAGCAGACCGTCTTTGTGCAATACATCAACAACCGGGACTTCAGTCTGCCCAATACGCCGGAGGCCCTGACCACCACCGATCTGGGTGCCGAAGGCCTGCATTTCATCCCGGCCGCCGATAGCCCTGATGCCCAGGGTCGGGCGCTGTTGCTGGTGGGCAACGAGGTCAGCGGCACAACGACGGTCTTCGCCATCGACGTGGTTCCCGCCGCCCAGTGATTTTGCACCAGGGGGGATCCAACGCGGATCCCCCCTTCCTCAGGCCACCCCCTTGGAACCCGGACCGGTTTAGGCTATCCTGCGCCACCTTGCCGCAGTCGAAATTTCCCGCATCGGCAGGCGACGTTTCCCCGCGCACATTCGCCCTGAAACGTGCTAACATCCTTTTTCACGCGCCCGTAGCTCAGCTGGATAGAGTACTGCCCTCCGAAGGCAGGGGTCACTGGTTCGAATCCAGTCGGGCGCGCCATAAAATAGAGAACAAAAACAGCCGCTTACAGGATATCCTGGGCGGCTTTTTTGTTGCCTGGTCACATGGGAGTGCTGCTGTGTGCCCAAAATGTGCCCATCCCCTCGCGCCCTTTCCAACATGTTCTGGTCAAAACGTCCACAGGAACACCGAGCAGCTTGCCGAGTTCGTGGCGGATTGCGCCGATGTCGAGCAGCGTCGTTTCAGGCGTCGGATCGATCAGGATGTCCAGGTCGCTGCCATCCGTGTCTTGGCCGCGCAGGACAGATCCAATCCCCCGAGCATTGCAGGCGCGGTGAGACTCGACCACATGCCGGATCGCGGCACGATTCGAGTTCAAGGCTTCAGAGGGCTTCATGTGATGGAACTCAGTGTCTGGGCGCCTCGCTCAGCAAAGCCTCCAGTGTCTCCGCCTCCAGGATGGCATCAGCCCAGGTTTCCAGTTGCTCAGGGCCGGCCTGTTCGAGCCGGGTCTGCGCCCATGTGGGGATCGCACCGTACTTCTTGACGATCTGCCGGGCGAGCATGCGACGGGTACCTTGCTCACGCCCTTGTTCCAGCCCTTGTTCCAGCCCTTGTTCCAGCCCTTGCTCCAGCCCTTGCTCCAGCCCTTGCTCCAGGCCTTGCTCCAGCCCCTCCTGGCGCCAGCGCTCTTCCCCCAGATAGCAGATGTTATTAACCCGGCAATCAAAAGTCTTTGAGTTGAAATCTCAAGCTATTGATTTTATTCGTTTGAAATTGAAAATAATCATACTTGTTTAATTGCCGGTTTAATATATTGCCGGGTAGTTTTGAATGGCGCTCGTGCGCCCAGTGGTTTCAGGTGCGCGAAAGCCCAGAAGATGAATCCGCCTTTGGAGGCTGAGCGATGGACAGACGGCGTGCCCTTGACCTGCTAAGCCGCAGCAAGCCTGAGTTGCAGGCCCGGTTCGGCGTGATCCGGCTTGCCCTGTTCGGCTCCACCGCCCGTAATACGGCGGGAAGTGGCAGCGATGTCGATGTGTTGGTGGCCT
>NZ_JAJNQM010000069.1:0-19683 GCF_022227785.1 Ectothiorhodospira lacustris
TAAATCCTGAACCGGCGTTTCATCACCATCGAAAACCACCCATGCACCCGGGTGCCTGACAACAGGACGCCCTAATCCGTTGCAGTTCCGGGGTTGCTCCGGCAAGATCGAACAACCATCCGCGCCGGCTCCAGAAGCGAGTGGCGCGGGGCGATTCGCCCGCGGACAACCACTATTCGGACGCTCAACGCCACAACCTCCATGAAGGAAAACTGATCGATGGATATCTTCTGCGAAAAGCAATCCGATGCACTGATCTTCGTGGTGCGCGGACGCCTTGATGGGAGCACGGCCCCCGCGTTGCAGGAGCAACTGATCAGCCAATTGGACACCGCCTCCACCATCATCATCGATTGCTCCGCGCTCGATTACATGGCCAGCGCGGGACTGCGGGTGCTGCTGCTCGCCACCAAACAATGCAAAAAAGCCGGACGCCCATTCGGTATTTGCAGCCTGAAAGATGAAGTGCTTGAGGTGTTTAAACTGAGCGGTTTCATTGCCATCATCGAAACCTTCAACTCGCGTGAACAGGCGCTCGCCAAACTCGCATCGCCGGCCTGAGCATGGCCATCATGCCAGTCCGGGCCATCGAATACGATGAACGGCCACCACGCAGGCTGACAATCAGCGCGCTTCATCACGCCCGAGGGTGAATCCATTGTTTCATGCCAATCCCGCTCACGGTTTTTGGGTGCGTGCGCTCGTCCTGCTCGCGGGCATGGCGGTATTCCAACCCTGCCTTGGCGAGACGCTGCAACCCCAGGATCACGCCGCCCCACCGGCTCAGGTGCGCATCGCCTTGCAATGGATACCGCAGAGCCAGTTCGCCGGCTTTTACCTGGCCCAACAGCAAGGTTTTTACGCCGCAGCCGGCGCGGAGGTGACCTTTGTGCACGCCAATGCCCGGCGCTCCTCGCTGGAACACCTGCAGGACGGAGAGGCTGAGCTTGCCACCGTCTTTCTGACCGACGCCATGGTCGCCGCCGCGGGTGCCCATGACAGCCCCAACGCCGCGCACCCCGTGCTGATCGGCCAGTTAGTGCAACGCTCCAACCTGATGCTGCTGGCATGGAAGGATCAAGGCATCGAGCACCTGCAAGACCTGAGCGGCCATCGGATCAGCCTGTGGACAGGGCCTTTTTCAGCCGCGATTCGCACCCTGCTGGCCGAACGGCAGATTGAATACGAACCGATCCCGCAAAACGCAACGGTGAACCTCTTCCTGCACGGGGGCGTTGCCGCCTGCGCTGCCATGGAGTACAACGAATACCATCGCATCTGGCAGGCGGGCGTGGACGAGGACCGCCTCACCGGTTTCCTGCTGCGTGACCTTGGGTTCGATTTCCCGGAGGATGGACTATACGCCCGCTCGGACTGGCTACAGCACAACCACGCGCTGGCACAGCGTCTCTGGCAGGCCACCCTGGCCGGCTGGGAATACGCCCGCGCCCACCCGGAACAGGCCGTTGACCTGGTGCTGGCAGAGGCCGAGCGCGCCCGAGTCCTGACCAACCGCCCCCACGAACGCTGGATGCTCGAACATCTGCTCGCGTCCATCTTCCCCGAGACCGCCGGTGAATCGCCCACCGCGGGTCGCCTTTCACCCGCGGCCTATACTGCCACCGCGCAAGCCCTGATCGCCTCAGGGTTGATCTCCGAAGCGCTTCCCTTAACGCGCTTCTGTCCTGACTGTTGCGCGGAGGATGGGCCTGATGAACCCTGCTGAACGCATGAACCCGGCCGACTTGGGCATTGGCCCGGTTCCGGCCAAAGCGCGGCTGCGCAACCGTCTGCTCGTGTCGACGGTGGGCATCGCGGGCTTGATTCTATGCGGCCTGCTACTGTGGAACTACCTGAGCTTTCGGGAACATTTGACGGAGGAGGCGCAAGTCCGCGCGCGCTTTCTCGCCGATGGCGCGGCGGATCGCATCGACGCCACCCTGAGCGGTCTGCAGAGCCTCGTCGACGGCATGGCCCTCAGCCTCAGTGCCACCTCGCTGGATCTGACACTCGAGCAGATGCGCACCCTGCAACGGGAAGCCCTGCACCAGCAGCCCGGGCTTTACGGCACCACCTTCGCGTGGCTGCCGGAACGCAAGCCGCCCGACTGGGGGGCGCTGGCACCTTTCAGCTACCGCGACGGCGACAGGCTGGCCTATCACGACCTCGCCCATGACGGCCTGGATTATCTTGACGAGGACTGGTTCGCCCTGCCGCGCTTTCTCGGCCGCGCCGTCTGGACCGAACCCTACATCCACTACACCGGCAAACGCATGGTGACCTACTCGGTGCCCGTGTGGCTGGCGTCGCCGGACGGCCCCCTCCTCGCCGGCGTTGTCACCAGCGACATCGAGTTGGACTGGCTCGACCGGCTGCTGGCCGACCTGCCGCTGGGCGAGCAAGGTTATGCCTTGCTGATCAGTCGCAATGGCGTTTACATCAGCCATCCCACCGACACCATCGCCATGAGGGAGTCTGTATTCAGCCTGGCCGAGGCGCGCGGCGACCCCGGACTGCGTCAGGTGGGCCAGTCAATGCTGTCCGGAGATCCGGGCATGCGACCCTGGATCGGCTGGGCCACGGGAGAAAAGAGCTGGCTGGCCTGGGGTCGTCTTTCCACCACCGGATGGACCTCTGCGGTGGTGATTTCCCAAACCCAACTCGACCGCGAGATCGCCCGGCTCACCCAACTCCAGGCGCTTGCCGGCGGCGGCGGCCTGATCCTGCTGTTCCTGGCGGTAGGCTGGATCGCGCGTTCCATCACCCGCCCCATCACCGCCCTCAGCGAAGCCGCGCCCGGCATCGCCGCCGGGAATCTCGACGCACCGCTGCCCGCGCCCAAGGGACAGGATGAGATTGCCAGGCTCACTACGATTTTCCATGCCATGCGCGATCGTCTGAAGCAGTACATTGCCGATCTTGAGGAAACCACAGCCGCTCGGGAGCGCATCAACGGCGAGTTGCGTATCGCCAGCGACATCCAGATGGATCTGGTCCCCAAGACCTTCCCGGCCTTTCCTGAACGCAACGACATGGACCTGTGCGCCATCATTCAACCGGCGCGCGAGGTGGGGGGGGACTTCTACGACTTCATGCTCCTGGACGAGGAGCATGTCTTCCTGGCCATCGCCGACGTCTCGGGCAAGGGTGTCCCGGCGGCCCTCTTCATGGCGGTGGCTCGCAGCCTGCTGCGGGCTGAGGCCAAGATCGACCGCAACCCCGGGCGGATGCTGGAGCGCCTGAACGATACCCTGGCCGAGCACAATGACGCCTGCATGTTCGTCACACTGTTCTGTGCCGTGGTGTGCCTGTCCGACGGCACCGTGACCTATGCCAATGCCGGGCATAACCCGCCGCTATGGCTGCGCACCAATGGAAGCATCGAGTGGATCGACAGCCCCACGGGCATCGCTGCCGGACCCATGGCCGGGCTCCAGTACGACACCGGCCACATCCAACTCGCCGCCGGCGATGGCCTGCTGCTCTACACCGATGGCGTCAACGAGGCCACGGATCCGGACAATCAGCTTTTCGGCAACGAGCGCCTGCTTGAGCGCCTGCATGCGAGCCAGTCGCTGAGCTGTCGCGAAACGCTGGATGCCTTACTGGCGGACATCCTCGCGCATACCGGCGAAGCCGAGCAGTTCGACGACATCACCATGATGATGTTCCGGCGCCTGAGTTAATCGACATTGAGATCACGGACTCATGCCTGCCCGGAAAAACCACCGACAATCCCCCCTGCCCTCCAACGGACATCGACGGGGCAACTGCAGATGAACCCGACAAGCACCTTGACGCTGACCAACGACCTGTCTGAGCTGGCCCGGTTGGCACAGTGGCTGACAACCTTCGGCCAAGGGCAGGGTATTGAAGAAAAAACCATCCACTTTCTCAATCTGGCGCTCGATGAACTGGTCACCAACATCATCCACTACGCCTATCCCGACGGACAGACCCATTCATTCACCCTTGAACTAAGACGGGCGGATGACCGGGTCGAGGCCGAACTGATCGATGATGGCATCCCCTTCAACCCGCTGGAGGCGCCGGAACCGGACCTGGATGCAGACCTCGACTCGCGTCGGATCGGCGGACTGGGCATTCATTTCGTCCGCCAGACCATGGATGAAGTCAGCTACCGTTTCGAGCGGGGACAAAACCGCCTGCGCCTCGTCAAGCGCTGCACCGGCGCCTGAACACGAGCACAAGGCCTTTCAAGGCATAAGCACCACGCGCACTTCGCTACCCGGAATATCGCGCTCCAGCTTCTCACACAGTTGCCTGACGGTGTTCTGCGCAGCCTCCATGGTCGTTTCAGAATCGAAGCCAAGGGCGATTTCGATGAAGATGCGCCCACCCGCGCGCCGAGAACGCACGCCGTGGAAGGCATCGAAATCGTCAAAATGCTCAGCGAGGCGCCGATCAATGCGCAGTTGCAGGTCTTCCTGCAGCGTCTTATCGAGAAGATCATTGACCCCATTGGCGAGAATAGGCAGAAAGGACAGGCCAACATAGGTGATGAAGCACAGCGCCAGGATAGGGTCGAGATAGACCGCCCAGGGCAAATCGCGCAGCAGCAGCGTCACTGACAGACCGATCACGACCGCGAACGACAACAGGGCATCCGCGCGATTGGCCCGCCATTGCATTTCCATCACTGGCGAAAATTCCAGCTGCGCCATTCTTTTATTCCGCTGCCATAGCCAAGCGCTGCTCGCACCATCGATCGACTGGAACAGTACGCCGAGCAGGATAAAGGTATAGTTCGGCTCGCTGGGCTCAAAGAGCCGCCCAATCGCCCAGATCGCAAACAGACCCAGAGTGCCGAGATACAGCGCAGAGCCGATCACGCCGGCAAAGGCCTGGATCTTGTCCGTGCCGTAATCGTAGCCCTGGATGCGCCCGAGTCGGATGGAGCGCAGGATCTGCCACCCCATGAAGGTCGTGAACAGTCCACGGCCATAGGCCAGCAGATCGCTCATCAGCAGGATCGACCCCGAAAATACGGCGATCACAATCGTCGGCAGAAAACCGGCCAGATCCAGCAGAAAACTCAGTAAAATCGCGCGTTCCTGCTTGCGCAAGGGTTCGCTGTTCGGGGCCGACATCAAGGTTCACCAGGTGCGCAGACATCGGGAGGGGGTGCCGACTTAAGCCCGATACTGATCGGGTCGGTCGATACGTTCAGGGGCATTTGATACAGCCGGTGACATTTAACCCGCACGGAACCCACCTTTTCCGTCATCCGGCTCATGCTGTCGGAGTGTTCGCTCAAATATCCAATGGATGCCCCAGCATAGCCGCCGCGTTGCACCTTGAGCCAACTGTAATGATAAAGCGGCACAGCCGCGTGGGTGCGGTGATACTCGGGCAAAACGGCAAATTCGTTGGACCGGATCCACTGAATGGGCCTGCCGCGCAACTCCTCGTCATAGTTCGGTGCCGTCAGGTTAAGCCCCACCGGTCGGCCGTCGATCTCAACGATGGAGAAACAATGCAGGTCTTCCCGGCGTGCGATGGATTGGAGCAGGAAGCCATGGGTGGCGCCATCGAGTTCGGCATAGAGCGGCCGATCCGCGAAGGCCTGGGTCAAAATGTGCCGCACGACCTCCACCTCCTCATCGAAGCGGGTCACATCGAAGTCGCGGACCCTGGCGGCGGAATGGCGCGCGCCATAGCGCCCCATCTGCGCCATGGCGCGATCATAGATCGGATTTCCATCGACCCGGTTCATCACCGAGATAAAATCCCGCTCCTTACGCAAGCCGAACTGTTCGCACAACCCGGGATAATACTCGGGATTGAACGACTCTCCACTGACCTGAAGCTGATCGAAGCCCTCGATCAGCAAGCCGTAGCTGTCGTAATCCGGCGTCGGCTGGCAGGGTCCCAGCATGCGGGTGCAACCCCGCTCCAGCAGCCAGTTCGCGGCGGCTTGCAGCAACCCGCGGGCGGCTGCGAGATCCGGAATACATTCAAAGAAACCGAAAAAACCATCCGTTTCCCCTACCCCGCGCTGCCCTGCCGGGAACCTCCGAACGGCACTGATCCGCCCGATTGGGCGCACGCCCTCCCAGGCCATGAAAAGGGCATATTCAGCCTGCCGCCAGTAGGGATTGCGCGCTTGATCGAGCAACTGCCGCGTGCGCACACTGGGGCGTGCTCGCCAGGGCGAGTTTCGATCATAGATCGTCTCAGGGAAGTCGAGAAAGGCCTCGAAGGCCGGCCCCTCGGCGGGGATACTGGCAATCTGAATCACGCTGAATGCTCCAACCTCGACCATAGGGGACCGCCATAAGCTGCGCGCCTCTGACATCCGAAACGTCCATTATGCCAGAGGCCCTGCACCGCGGTATCCGCGTTGCCGACGGTCAGACAGTACAGCCCCCCCCACACCCGGGAAGCCGGGCGTTCGCGACAGCGTCGAGACAATGGGTCATCAATCCTTCCTCGCCACCTGATTCATTGCAGTTCCCGGGGCACTCCGGCAAGATCAAACACCTGCCCGCACGACCTCATCTCAGGAAAGCCAAAGAACTGGACAAATTGCGCGACATCAACCCGCTGGACGGATATCTGTGATTCCAAGATCTCCGGCTCCAAAAATTCAGCAAGGACTTCAACTTCGTTTTCCGTATGAGCTATCAGCTCATTTATTATTGGAAGATGTCTTTCCGCAGTAATATATAGTTTTTAATTTTCAGCTTTCTGAGTAGTACAGAAGGGAGACTTGGTGTTCCATCCCGAAGAGGTCGCGGTCACGTTAGATTGCCCCTGCCGAAAACGGTCATGTCACTTATAACCAAGTTTTATGGTAGCTATTCAGGCTGTCGCAGCCAACCGCAGGTCTTCGAAGGGGAAGCGCCGGATGGACTCGCGAAAGTCACGCAGCCTCACGAGCAGGTTGGTGGCGGGATGCTGCTTGATACGGCGCCAGCTGCCATCAGCAGGCACTTTGACCGGCTTGGCCGCCAATCGGACACTCAGCATCTCCAAGGCATCGAACAACTGCATAATCAGCGTCATCCTTCTGCGCATGGGTCATGCCGTCGAGTTCCGCTTGCGTAGGGCGCTGGAGCTTCATACAGGACAAGATAGCCTATCGAGGGAAAAATGGGCAGACTGCAGGCAGGGGAGCCTGAACAGTTACTTTTTATGATCCATTAATCACTCTATCCAGTAAATTGAGTGTACATGCGTATCCCACTCTCAGGAGGGTGATGTGGATAAAGGCGACGAACGGCCCACACCTGAATTCAAGCCGTGTACGGAAACACCCGCATATCGTCAGTGGCTGCGCGATTCCGGTCGCGCCCCTGAAAGGCTCTGCGTCGAGGCGCAACGCCTGGGCCTGTACTGCCGGTATGCCGGTGTGGGCCTGTGGGACATGTCCGTGGTGGAGGCGGATCCTCTCAACCCCGATAACGTCTTTTTCTGGTCGGAGAGCTTTCGCAGGCTTTTAGGTTTTGAGACTGAAGAAGAATTTCCCAATCGCTTGGAAAGCTGGTCTTCCCGCCTGCATCCCGCCGACAAGGCCCGCACCCTGCAGGCCTTCCACAAACACCTGCTGGACCGGAGCAACCTGACACCTTACGACCTGAAATACCGTCTGAAATGCCGGGACGGGCACTATCGCTGGTTCCGGGCCACCGGCGATACCCAACGAGATGTCGGCGGGCACCCCATTCGCGTCGTCGGCTCGCTGATCGACATTCACGAATCCACCCTGAACCAGCATGCCGCCCAGCAGGCGGAGATTCTCAAAGAGCTCAATCGCTTCCACGATGCCGCGGCCCGTCTGGCCACCGCCAATGCCCGGCTTCGCATTGACCGCATGGAAGAGGGCCTGAATGAGTGTCTGGGCATCCTGGGAAACTTCCTGGATGCAGACCGGGCCTACCTGTTCAGCAATAACCTGGTTGAGCGGTACTGGAGCAACACCCATGAATGGTGTGCACCCGGTGTAAATGGTTATATTGATGAACTCCAGCACGTGCCCTTCGACTGTGCCCCCGGCATGGTTGATGGTTTTCAGCAGGGAGAGCCCTTCATCGTCACCAGCCTGGATAATCTGCCTCCCGACAAGGGCACTTTCCGGAAGTTTCTGGAAATGCAGGGCATTCGCTCCGTGATCCTCCATCCCCTGCTCACGGACGGCGAATTGCTCGGCTTCGTGGGCTTTGACGATATCGAGGAAGAACGGGACTTTTCCTCCACGGAGAGGGCCATGCTCAGTCTGGCCGCGGAAAACTTTGCCGCTACCCTGGCCAGGCAACAACACTATCAGCATGTACAACAGGCCAAGGCTGAACTTGAAATCGTCAATCAGCGTTTGCGCGAGGCCCTGGAAGAGGTTCAGCGCCTGGCTCGTACAGACCCGCTGACGGGGCTGTCCAATCGCCGCTGGATGCAGGAATGTCTGGCCAACGAGGCGGCCCGCCGCTTACGCACGCCCAGTCCGCTTTCGATCATCATCATGGACGTGGATCACTTCAAAAAGATCAATGACCAGTTCGGACACAACGTGGGTGACAAGGTCCTGAGAAGACTGGCGGACACACTCAAGGATACAGTGCGCTGTAATGATGTTGTTGCACGTTGGGGCGGCGAGGAATTCATGGTGATGGCGGCGGATACGGATCGACAGGAAGCCCTGAAGCTGGCGGAACGCCTGCGGGGAGAAGTGGCCAGGTTGCGAGTGCCGCCCCTGAGACGGATTACCATCAGCCTGGGACTGGCAGAGGCCGGCCCGGGGGAAGACCTCAACCAGCTCATCGTGCGTGCAGATCGCGCCCTGTACAAGGCAAAAGCCGAGGGCAGAAACCAGACCGTATTTGCCGAACTTTCCTGAGCCCTACATGACCGCCCTGGACCTGATCTCGCTCCTGTCCTTTCTGCTCTTTCTGGGCGCGATCATCGGCGCCGTCCTGGGCTGGGTGGGTTTCTTTCACGTACGCGCCCTGCGGCAAAGGGTCTTCCGGCTGGAGCAGGCACTGGCCGGTCGGCAATCCACGGCACCGATCCCGCCCCCTGAAACCGATCAGGCGGCGGAAACACCCCCGCCGGATCCGCAACCGGTCACGGCTACGCCCCCATCCGCCCCACCCCCGGATCCCTCGTGGTCCACCGATGGGGCGCCGGGACGCCCGGCCTGGCTGGAGCATCTGTCCCGGCACTGGATGATCTGGCTGGGCGGCCTGTGCGTGGCCCTGGCCGGCGTCTTCATGGTCAAATACAGCATCGATGCCGGGCTGCTGGGTCCTTGGGGACGGGTGATGATGGGGCTGGGCACCGGGATCGGCCTGCACGTCCTGGCCGAATGGCTGCGCCGCAGGAACGGACCGGACCCGTCCATCGCCGCCCTGGCCGGCGGCGCCAGCATCACCCTCTACGCCGCTTTGCTGGCCGCCCTCCACCTGTACGACCTCATGGACCCCAGGCTGGTCTTCGCCCTGCTGGCCCTGGTTTCCCTGTTCACCATGATGCAGTCCCTGCTCCACGGCCCTGCCCTGGCGGCCGTGGGTCTGGTGGGTGCCTATGGGGTTCCCCTGCTGGTGTCCGAAGAGAGCGGCAACATCCTGAGTGCCCTGCTCTACGCCCTGATCATCAGCGCCGCCGCCCTGCTGCTGTTGCGGCGGATATTTCGTACCTGGCTCTGGTGGGGCGTGGTGGTCGGCGCCCTGGGCTGGTGGCTGCTGTCCCTGACTATCCCCCAGGCCGATGGATTCCGGGGCCTGTATCTGGCCTTGCTGGCCTGGGGCGTGCTGGCCATCCCCACCTTCGACTGGCGCCTGGATCGCGGCGAGCCCGCCGATACCCGGCCCGGACATCGACCCATAAGCCTGTTTGGCCGGGTGTTTCGGCTGGACCAGATCACCCTCGTGCTCATCATCCTGGCCTGGGGTCTATCCATCCGGCAACAGGGCTTTGACGACCAGGCCCTGTGGCAATGGGGGCCGATGGTGCTGCTGTCGGCCCTGGCTGCCCGGCATCGGGACAGCCTGCGCTGGCTGCCCTGGATGACCCTGGGCGTGCAGTGGTCGGCCTGGATGGCCGGAGCCATGGTCTTCGACTGGATAGGCGGGCAGTATCGATTGATCGGCATTGACGCCGATCTGCAGCCGGCCTTTTTGCAATTTGCCGCGCTCATGGCCCTGCTCTATGCGGTCATGGCGGCCCTGCACCTGCGGGGACGGGGATTTTCCCACCCCTGGGCCGCCCTGGCCTTTGTCTCCCCGCTGGCCTGGGTGGCCCTGGCCTATCTGCTGACCGAAGACCTGTCCCGCTCACCGGGTTGGGCCGCGGGCCTGTTCCTGATGGGCATGATCTACGGCGCCATCGCCGCCTGGCGACTGGAACGGCGCCCGGGTGAGGCCGGTGCCGGGGTCTGGTTTGTCATCGGCGGGCATCTGGCCTACTCCTTGGCCGCCGCCGTCATGTTCCGCGAGGCCGGTTTGACCCTGGCCCTGTCGGCCCAGCTTCTGTCTCTGGCCTGGGTGATGAAGCGCTATCAACTGCCTTGGCTGGATACCCTGATCAAGGGCATCCTGGTGCTGGTGGTGATCCGCCTCACCTTCAATCCCTGGATCCTGGGCTATCCGCCCGAGCTGCACTGGTCCCTGTGGACCGGTGGCGGCGCCACCCTGTTCTGCGCACTGGCCGCCTGGCAGACCCGCTCCCGGCCCGATCTGCAACGCTGGCTGGAGGCGGGCACCCTGCACTTGCTGGTCCTCACCCTGGGGGCCGAGGTCCGTTACCAACTCTATGACGGCGACATTTTCATTGCCCGCTACAGCCTGACGGAAGCCGCCATCAACGCCGCTCTCTGGTCGGGCCTGGCTCTGACCTACCGGCAGCGAGCTCGCCATAGTATGTCGCTTGCCAACCTTTACCGGCTCTGTTCCAGGCTCCTGCTGCTCATGGCCCTGGGCAGCTATGCCCTGGCGGTCACGGCCCTCAATCCCCTGTGGGGGCTGGAAACCGTCGCCACCCGCCCCATCGCCAATTTGCTGCTCCTGGCCTACGGCCTGCCGGTGGTGATGGCCCTGCTGGTGGCCCGCTACCACGAAGCGCATTTTCGTCCCGCCGCCCTGGCCATCGCGGGTCTGGGCCTGTGGTTGTTCATCACTTTGGAGATCCGCCACCTCTGGCAGCGGGGGGCGCTGTCCATCACCCTGCCCACCGGCAACGGCGAGCTCTACACCTACTCCGCCGCCTGGCTGATCCTGGCGGCAGGCGCCATCGTTGCCGGCGGCTACTGGCGCGGCACCCGGCTGTACCGGGCCGGCATGGCCCTGCTGATCATCGTCATTGCCAAGCTGTTCCTGGTGGATCTATCGGGCCTGGACGGCCTGTGGCGGGTGGCCTCCTTCATGGGACTGGGTCTGTCACTGCTGGGGCTGGCCTGGCTGCACCGGCGCATGGGTGAAATTCGGCAGGTATAATTCCGCCCTTGCCCCTCTTCCGATTACGGACCTGCCCCATGCTGCGCATCACCGAATTGAAGCTGCCCCTGGATCATCCCGAAGCGGCCCTGCGCGAGGCCATCGTGACGCGCCTGGGGATCGACGCGGCGGACCTTGTCGGCTTTCGTCTGTTCCGGCGCAGCTACGATGCCCGCAAGAAGCACAGCGAGATCCAGTTCATCTATACCGTGGACGTAGAGGTCCGCAACGAAGCGGCCCTGCTCAAGCGACTGGCCCAGGACCGGCATGTAGGCCCGGCACCGGACATGCGTTACAGGCCGGAGGTGCATGCACCGGAAGGTCTGCGGGAGCGCCCGGTGGTCGTAGGCTTCGGCCCGGCCGGCATCTTCGCCGCCCTGATCCTGGCCCAGGGCGGCTTTCGACCCATCGTGCTGGAGCGGGGCCCCGAAGTCCGCCGGCGCACCCAGGACACCTGGGGCCTGTGGCGCAACGAGGTCCTGAACCCGGAATCCAATGTCCAGTTCGGAGAAGGCGGGGCCGGGACCTTTTCCGACGGCAAGCTCTACAGCCAGATCAAGGACCCCAGGCATTACGGGCGCAAGGTGTTTGAGGAGTTCGTCAAGGCCGGGGCACCGGAAGAGATCCTCTACAGCAGCAAACCCCATATCGGCACCTTCCGCCTCGCCGGCGTCGTGGCGCAGATCCGTGAAGAGATCAAGGGACTGGGTGGCGAAGTACGTTTTCAGCACAAGGTCACGGACCTGCTGATGGAGGACGGCCGCGTGCGGGGGGTAGTGCTGGCGGACGGGGAAGAGATCCTGAGCCGTCATGTGGTCCTGGCCCTGGGCCACAGCGCCCGGGACACCTTCCGCATGCTCCATGCCCGCGGGGTATTCATGGAACCCAAGCCGTTCTCGGTGGGCTTTCGCATCGAACACCCCCAATCCCTGATCGACAAGGCCCGCCTGGGCAAGTATGCGGGGCACCCCAAGCTGGGCGCGGCCGACTACAAGCTGGTCCACCATGCCGACAACGGGCGCTCGGTCTACAGTTTCTGCATGTGCCCGGGCGGGACCGTGGTGGCCGCCACGTCCGAACCGGAGCGGGTGGTCACCAACGGCATGAGTCAGTATTCCCGCAACGAACGAAACGCCAATGCGGGGATTGTGGTGGGTATCTCACCGACGCAGGATTATCCCGGCGGTCCGCTGGCGGGCATCGAATTGCAGGAGCGGCTGGAATCCCGGGCCTATCGGCTGGGGGGTGGCAATTATCACGCCCCGGCCCAGCGAGTGGGGGATTTCCTTGCCGGCCAGACCTCCAGTGCCCTGGGCAGTGTGGAACCCTCCTACAAACCGGGCGTCACGGCCACGGATCTGGCCCAGGCCCTGCCGGACTTCGCCATTCAGGCCATGCGCGAGGCCCTGCCGATGTTTGATCGGCAAATCAAGGGGTTCGCCATGGGCGATGCCGTACTCACCGGGGTGGAGACCCGTACCTCCGCGCCATTGCGCATCACGCGCGGCCAGGATCTGCAAAGCCTGAACCTCAAGGGTCTGTACCCGGCGGGCGAAGGGGCCGGCTATGCCGGCGGCATCCTCTCCTCCGGGGTGGACGGTATCCGCGTGGCCGAGGCGGTGGCCAGAGATCTGATCAAGCCACTTTAGGGAAACGCTGAACAGGTCTCCTTCCGTCCCTTCCGTCACTCCCGTCCCTTCCGTCACTCCCGCGAAAGCGGGAGCCCAGAATGCTCAGCCCGTGACTGGATTCCCGCCTGCGCGGGAATGACGGATACTCGGAGCATCGCTATCTGCCTGACGGCCTCGGATTCCCGCCTGCGCGGGAATGACTTCTTCAGAAAATCCTCGGCATATGCGGCGTTTTCATCCTGTCACGGGGGCGGGATACACTCTGCTTCTCTCACCCGCAAGTTATCCCAGGTCAGATGGATTTCCCCCTCAACATCTCTCAGTGGTTAATGGCCAGTCTCGTGATCGTCATCGGCGCCGTCATCCAGGGCGGCATCGGCTACGGCGTGGCATTGCTGGGGGCGCCCTTGCTCTACCTGATCCATCCCCAGTTGATTCCCGCGCCCATGATCATCATCGGCATGACCCTGCCGCTGCTGATCCTGTCCCGGGAATGGCGCGCCGTGCGGCCCAGGGACGTGGCCTGGGCCCTACCCGGCAGTCTGGCCGGCACGGTGCTGGCCGCCGCCCTGCTGGGCAGCATCGCGGAAGATGTCATGGGGATATTACTGGGCAGTCTGGTGCTGCTGGCCGTAGCCCTGAGCCTGGTACACCGGGTACCCGAGCCGCAACCGGCCCATCTGGTGGGCGCAGCGGGGCTGTCCGGTTTCATGGCCACCATCACGTCCATCGGCGGCCCACCCTTAGCCCTGGCCTTTCAGAATGTCACCGGTCCCCGGCTACGGGGCACCCTGTCGGCCATTTTCGTGCCCGCCGGCCTGCTGTCCCTGACCGCACTCGGTCTGCTGGGTCGATTCGGGGGTACCGAGATCCTGCTGGGGCTGTCACTGCTGCCGGCCATCCTGGTGGGATTCCGAATCTCCGTCGGGGTGGCCGGCTATCTGGACCGTCACTGGCTGCGGCCTGCCGTGCTATGGTTTTCCGGTATCGCCGGCGTAGCCGCCATCGTGCGCGCGGTGATCTGACCCCCGGATCAGTCATCAAGTACATCACCAAAACACAGGGCATGGACATCGGTCAGATCCCAGTCCCGAGGGTCCTCACGTTGGATGATGGATTCATCGCACCCGGGGCGGGATAAATCCATTACCACCGGAGATATTTTCCGTGCCCGGTTCACCGAATAAAACGTCCTGACGACGGGTTTGAGCAGTGAACCTTCCGACTGCTCCATGACAACCGCCAGTTTCCCGGAACTCAACCGCACCAGCGAGCCCGCGGGATAGATTCCCAGTACCTTGACGAAGGCATGAAAGACCACAGAATCAAAGTGATTGCCCGTCCAACTCATCATCTTTTGTAGTGCGATCGAGGGATCCCACCCCGACCTGTAGGGACGGTTTGATGTAATGGCATCGTAGACATCGCAGACCGCCCCCATCTTTGCCGGTATGCTGATCTGATCACCGACCAGCCCATACGGATAACCGGAACCGTCCATCTTCTCGTGATGATGGAGGCAGACATCAAGCGTGGCAGAGTCGCCGGGCACACCCTGAGCCAGGAGCGTTTGACCGCCTCGCTGCGGATGGGACTTCATGAGCTCGAATTCAGAGTCCGACAACTTTCCCGGCTTGTTGAGAATCTCCTGTGGAATGTCAGACTTCCCGAGGTCGTGCATCAATCCCGCAATACCCGCTTCCTTGACCTGGGCATCGTCGAATTTCAACTCTCGGGCCAACGCCATCATCAAGGCCGAGACAGCCACCGAGTGCATGTAGGTGTACTCATCCAATTTCTTCAGCCGGCTCAGACTGATCAAGGCGCTGGGATTACGGACAATGGAATTCGATATCTGCTCGACGATATTCCAGGCCACGTTCATGTCCACGGCATTACCCATGCGCGCCTCGGAAAACATTTCCGCCACAGCGTTCTTGGATAAATGAAGGATTGTTTTGGCCTTGAGCAGCTCTTCTTCCATGGTAGTCGGCGGCAGGTGGTGACGCATATCCGCCGCTTTCTCAAGCTGAGCGTCCACTCCGGACTTCCTATGATCCAGGGATGCTGACTCCCGGGTGCAGCCCACATCCTTCCCCTTGGCGCTATCAATCCAGACTTCCTTGATATGGCTGGCCCGAATGATTTTTAGATCATGGGGATCGGACAGCAAGAAGCGCGTACGCCAGAAGGGATGATCCATCCATGAACCACAAAATTCCGCGATGTACACACCCAATCTCAGGTCTTCGACACGGATCTTCTTGAGCAATGTCCTTTCACCCCAGTATTGACCGGAAGCCAGGCCGATCCTCCGTTGTGATCTTACTATCCGGCCTTTTCAAACTCCACCAACAGCACCGCAAACGAAAAAAGGCCCGCAATCAAGCGGGCCTTTTTTCAGAAGGACGACAAAGACGTCTTCAATAATTTGGAGGCTGGGGTCGGAATCGAACCGGCGTCCACGGCTTTGCAGGCCGCTGCATAACCACTCTGCCACCCAGCCATGGGTATCGACAAGTGAAGCGCGGATTCTATCCGGATGCCCTCTACTTGGCAACCCCCCGCTTGCTGCACTGCGCCGACCGCATCATCTTCCCGACGGCCGAAACAGCCCTTCCCTGGACTGGAAACGCAAAAAAGCCGCCTTTAAAGGCGGCTTTTTTGCTTGATTTACAATGACATGTCTGGAGCGGGAAACGAGACTCGAACTCGCGACCCCAACCTTGGCAAGGTTGTGCTCTACCAACTGAGCTATTCCCGCATCACTTGATGGCGCGTATTCTACATCCCTGTTTCAGTGTGTCAACACTTTTTTTACGTGACGGAGTTCCTGGCGTCATCACGCGCCCCTTTCAAGCCTGTTGATCCCCATGCCCTGAAGATAACCTACCCACACCGCCAGCATCCACAGCGTCACGGACCCGGCCACATAGCCCGCCACCATCCCCACGCGCCCCTGTTGCAACCAGATCAGCGCCTCCAGGCTGAAGATGGAAAAAGTGGTAAACCCACCACAAAATCCGGTGAGGACAAACTGACGAGTGGCAGGACTGACCGCAAACGAGCCGCCCGGCTCGGTCAAGGCGGCGTAGAAGCCGATCAGCCAGGACCCCAGCAGATTCACCACCAACGTGCCCCAGGCAAAGGTCGGCCCCATCAGGGCGAGGGCGGCCACCGACAGCAGATGTCGTGACAAGGCACCCAGACCACTGCCAAGAGCCACGGCCAGATAGATCGGGCGCTGACTGATCATCAGAGGCTCACCCGACCAATCACACCCCGTACCGCAGTGTAGGCCAGCGCGGCAGCGCTCAGGCAGAGCGTCACGGACAGAAGAATATTCAGGAGGGCCTGCATCGGTCGCCCGTCGCGCAACAGGATCAGGGTCTGCAGACTGAAGGAAGACACGGTGGTGTAACTACCCAGGATGCCCACCACCAACCAAGCCCACATGGGGATCCACGCTTCACTCAGACCACCGGGCGGCATCCACGCGGCGGCTGCCATACCGATCAGGAGGGCACCGCTGACATTGACCACGAGGGTGCCCCAGGGAAAGGACACCCCTGCGCTTGCGCTGACCCACCCGGTCATCCAGTAACGGGCCAGCCCGCCCAAGGCGCCGCCCAGCAGGATGAGGGTCAGAGACAGCGGGGCCAGATTCACGGAAGGGATCGCATCAGCCATGCCGGTCATTATGCCGGTTACGTTTTACAGAAATAACCACCTCCTTCTCCCAAAGCTTGAGACAGGACACCGAATCCATGGTCGAGGGAACATAAGCTGTATCGTGGAATCCATAGAAATGGGTCTTCTGTCCTTAATCACGGAGTTCCCAGGTGTTTTCTGGCCAATGGATTCTTTACCCAATCAATCGTGTAGGAGGTTTGCATGAAGCAACATCACACATTAATTGCCGCGCTGTCCGTCTTCCCTCTGGCCTTCCTGATAGGCTGTTCCGACCGAGGCCCCGCTGAAGAAGCCGGTCAGACGGTGGACGAGGTGATGGAAGAAGCCCAGGAACGTTACGAAGATGCTGTGGACGCCACGACAGAGGCGGTGGACGATGCCGCCGAAGCCGCCGGCGATGCCGTGAATGAGCCTGGCCCGGCGGAAAGAACCGGTCGTGAAATCGACGGCGCCATGGAGGAAGCCGAAGAAGCCGTGGAAGACATGAGGGAATAACTTAGTGTCCCGCGGGCATCGGGAATTCATTCCCGATGCCCGCCCCCCTTGATCTCTTTAAAGATATTCGGGATAAGTCATTCTCGCGCAGGCGGGGATCCGGTCGCCGGCTGGAGGTTTTGGATTCCCGCTTTCGCGGGATTGGCGGACGCTGCTCACGGTATCGCGGCCGATACCGAAGACAAATGCGCCAGGATCACCGATAGCCGGAAATTCACTGCCTTCCGGAGCCGCTAGACTGTGCTGTCATCCATGCCGCGGGGAGGCGTATACGTTGTGGTAGAAATCATCAAGGCTTTGAACCTCACACCGGAGCAGGAAGCCTTGGTGGATCTGCACAGTTTCCTGAACGTGCTCAACGTGCTTTCGGCAGAGATGGATCTGCTGGCCTTTTACCTGGATCGGCCTGAGCCGCTGAAACAAGGCATCAGCATCGTGCATGGATTTGCCCAGGCCCTCCAAGACCCTTTTCAGGCCAGACTTTGGGTCCAGGACGTTGATGCCATTCACCGGGAAATCCAGCAAGCGGTCGCAACCGCCGTGGCCGGCCCCCCACCGACCCCGGATGCCCAGGCATGTCTGGACAACATTGAAGCCGTCATGGTGATTTTCAAGACCCGGGTCAGGGAACTGACGGCCCGCGCCGGCGTGCCGATGATCTGGCAATGGCATGACCTGGAGCTGCTCAGGGAGGATCTGGCGATACTGTTTCAGGTGATGCAACAGAAAAGCAACGGGGGCTTCGGCATCAAGCACAACATCGCCGGACAGAAAGAACGAGACTATCTGGTGAAGTTCGATATCACCAGTCAGGATGGAGACCAGATCTTCATACCGGCCGTGTTCAACGACGTGATTCGTGACCTGATGGCCAATGCACGCAAGTACACCCCACCTGGCGGGCGCATCCTGTCAGGTCTGGATGATGACGGCCAAAGAATCCGCTTCGTGGTGGAAGATACCGGCGTCGGCATTCCCCCCGGACAGATCGAGGATGTCGTCAGGCTCGGGTTTCGTGCGGATAACGTGCAGAACCGCAGAACCTACGGCGGGGGGTTCGGTCTGACCAAGGCCTACTGGGTGACCCAGCGCCTGCAGGGGCGCATGTGGATCGAATCCCGCCTCAATGAAGGCACCCGGATCGAGATCCAGTTTCCTCGGCTTCCTAGCGGTTGACGTCCACCACCGCGCGCCCCCGCACCTGTCCGGCCAGGATCTTTTCAGCCAGCGGGATCACCTCCGCCAGCGCCACCTCCGTGGTGGCTGCGGCCAGCCGGTCCGGTTCCAGTTCCCGGGCCAGGCAATCCCAGGCCTCCAGGCGTCGTTCCATGGGCGTGTAAACGCTGTCCACCCCCAATAGATTGACACCCCGCAGGATGAAAGGGGCCACGGTGGCCGGCAGGTCCATGCCCTGGGCCAGACCGCAGGCGGCCACACTGCCGCCATAGCGGGTGGAGGCCAGCACATTGGCCAAGGTATGGCTGCCCACGGTGTCCACCGCCCCGGCCCAGCGGGGCTTACCCAAGGGCTTGCCGGGCGAGGACAGTGCCGCCCGATCCATCACTTCCGCCGCACCCAAGCCTTTGAGGTATGCCGCCTCCTGCAGACGCCCGGTGGATGCCACCACCCGGTAGCCACGCCCTGCCAGCAGCATCACCGCGATGCCCCCTACGCCACCCCCGGCTCCGGTCACCAGGATCTCGCCCTGATCCGGATCGACACCCTGGCGCGCCAGGGCCAGCACACAGAGCATGGCCGTGTAGCCGGCGGTGCCGATGGCCATGGCCTGGCGCAGATCGAAGGCCTCCGGCAGCGGGACCAACCAGTCACCCTTGAGGCGAGCCTTCTCGGCCAGGCCGCCGGGGTGGGCTTCCCCCACCCCCCAGCCATTGAGGATGACGCAATCGCCCGGTCGCCAGCGGGGGTGGTCGCTGTGCTCCACCGTGCCGGACAGATCCACCCCCGGGACCATAGGGTAGTGGCGCACCACGGGGGCCTTGCCGGTAATCGCCAGACCGTCTTTGTAGTTGAGGGTGGACCAGGCCACCTTGACGGTGACATCGCCTTCCGGAAGTGCCTGCTCATCCCGGTGTTCCAATGTCGCCTCGACTGCGTTTTCGGTCTTGTTCAGTACGATGGCTCGATACATCCGCCGTCCCTCCTGTTGATGGTCTTGATGGTTTGCCCGCTCTACGGCAGGGCTTGCATGATTTCCATCTCCAGTTGGCCCAGGATATCCGCCAGCCCCCGGGACAGCCCCGTCGCCACCTGAGCCGGCGTGGCCTCGGACAGCGGCTGACGGGACTGCAGGGTGGATGCCAGCGGGATACGGCGTTCGCCCGCCTGCGCCCGGGACGACAGATAGGCCTGAATCTCCAGGACCGCCGTCGGAGACTGGGCATCTCGCAGATCACCGT